>JANQFM010000567.1 GCA_028277865.1 Acidobacteriota bacterium | reverse complement strand
ACTTTTGATTACTCTCGATTCCCTTGACAGCCCCATGCACCGTTGCTACGCTCACCCGGTCTTTCGAAAGCAGGGCTTCGGGCAGAATTACGGGAAAGGGGGCCGCACAAATGAATAGAGCAACGACATCGTTGGTCTTAGGAATCCTGGGGTTGGTTTGCTGTCCGATTGTCGGGCCGATCGCCTTTTTCATGGGCTATCGAGAGATTGACACCATCAAGAGCGGAGGCGGCCAGGAATCTGATCGCGGAATGGCCATAGCTGGGTTGGTTTTGGGAATTCTGGGTACGGTTAATCTGGTCCTTTTGCTGCTGTGGATCTTATTTTTCGGCGGGCTGGCCTTTATCGGCGCCCTGGCCGACATGTAACCTTCCTTATCAGTCATGCGACGAGGCAATGAGATCCGTAAGTGGGCCGCAGTCGGGCTGTGCGGGTTGTTGGCTTGGGGAGCGCTGGCTTGGTGGCGCCCTTCCAACGAGGTCCGCTACTCGGTGTGCTTGTCGCGCCGTGTCCTGGACCTGCCTTGCCCAGGCTGCGGATTCACCAGGGCTTCCGCCCACCTGGCCAAAGGGGAATGGGCGCAGTCGCTTCGCATGCACCCGCTGGCGCCGCTAACAGCTGCTCAAGGGATCTTCATTTGGCTGGACTGGGGGACACTGCTCTTGAGCGGCCGCAAGGCGCCCCTGGGATGGGTCAATCCCTGGCTGGTTTCCCAGGCAGCCCTTTTCATCGGGCTTTGGATCCTCCGATGGTCCAGCGGAACACTGCCTCCCTGACAGAAGCGCTTGGCAGGCAGGAGGAGATTCGGGATGAGGAAGGCTCCCATTCAGATTGCACTGCTGCTGGCTGTCTTGGCCTGGATCGGCCTGATCTTCCTGGCACCTTACTCCCGCCAGTCAGGCTGGTCCGGATCCGGCTTGATCTATTCCTTCTTCCACCAGATCTGTCACCAACTCCCCGAGCGCAGCTTTAGCTGGGGCGTACATCCGCTGGCTGTTTGCCACCGCTGCCTGGGAATCTATTGGGGATTCGCAGCCGGCTTGCTGCTGGTGGGCTGCCGGTTGCGCCTTTGGGCAGCCTTGCAAGGTCAGCCGCGCCTGATGATGCTGTTTTGGATCCCCCTGGCTATCGATGTTTTCCTGCTCCCCAACACTTGGTGGAGCCGCTTTTTGACCGGATGGCTGGCAGCCTTCCCGGTCGCATTTTTTGTTCAATTGGCCATGGAGCAACTGTCGGCCAGGGCGCCGGCTCCGGCTAATCCGGGTTAAAGGTCACGCTTCATGAAGGGTTGCTCACGAATGAGTCACCAGATCGGAACTTGCCATTCAACGGAGGAGAAAAATGAATGATTTGGCCGCGCCCAGCAAGCTGCTACCCGCACTGATCGGGGGAATCCTCCTGGGTGTCCTGTCTGCAGTTCCTTTTCTCAACTACTTGAACTGCTTTTGTTGTCTGTGGGTTATCGCCGGCGGAGTCGTGGCGGCCTACCTCTACCAGAATCAAAGCATCGCTCCGATTCAGTACGGCGACGGTGCCGTCCTTGGACTGCTGACAGGGCTGGTCGGCGCGGTTGTGGACGCCCTTGTTTCCATTCCGCTGAGACTGCTGGGATTCGGGCTGGCAGCCGACGCCTTAGAAGAGGCTCTGCGGAACCTGGAGAACAATCCCGACATCCCCCAAGAAACGATCGAATTCCTCAGGAGCCTATTCTCCCAGGAAGGCATTGCCGCAGTTGGGATCTTCGGCCTGCTTTTCGAGATCGTTATCTTTGCCATTTTCGCCTGCATCGGCGCCATCATCGGCGTGGCCATCTTCAGCCGCGGCAAAGGCGACACGACACCGACCGTTGAGCCTCCTGCAGCGCCGCCCCCGGCCGCTCCGCCGACGCCGCCGGCTGAATAAGCGGCAGGGTAAACTTCGGAACAAACGATCCATCTCTCCTTGTAGCGCATCGTTACAGGAAGGGGGGATGGGTGCCGATAATGAAGGGGGAGTTGAAATTGAGGGTGGTCCAGACGGGAGAACGATCCAGATGAGTCAGCAGATCCGCCTGCCGGAAAACCACCCCGCCCGGCAGCTTTTCCGGACCCTGGCAGGGCGGGCCCTCAACCAGTCCTCATTGCCGGACAACGACATTCTCCTTTACTTGAGTGACTTGCTGCTCCACTTCATGTGGACCGAAAACCTCTATAGCCTGCGCGACAATGAGGGGCGCCGGCTGGTTTACCTGATCGACATGTTTGCCGAAGCCTCCCAAATGCCCCGCCGGGAGCGCAAGCACTGCTACAAGCACATCGGCGATTACACCCTCTTTGTCCTGGGCTTTTTTCCCGAAAGCCTGAGCACCGGACGGCGGTCCATCCCCCAGTCCTATTATTCAGATGCTGGACGCCGCTGCTACCTGGCCGCCAGCGAGTTGGAGCGTAACGCCGATTCCACCGTGGTCTACCGCAAGCTGGCCGACAAGTACGAGCGTTGCGTCCTGTCGCTGAATTGGGTCCGGGAATACGCCAGGGACCCCTTCTACCAATTCATGCTGCGCGAATTCGGGGTCACGTAGCGGTCGACCAGTTGGCAGTTGGCAGTTGGCAGTTGGCAGTTGGCAGTTGGCAGTTGGCAGTTGGCAGTTGGCAGTTTGATTCTGACCTTCTTTTGCGCTTTGTCAAGCTGATTTCATGCAGACAAAGACAAACCGGCTGAACAACGAGTGCGTGCCAGCGCCATGCAAGAAGTCAGCCCATCCAATTCAAACTCTTCACTGGCAACTGGCA
>JANQFM010000564.1 GCA_028277865.1 Acidobacteriota bacterium | reverse complement strand
TCTCTGTGTCTCCGTGGCTTCCCACCTCCGGTCGGCCATTCAGCGGCTCTATTCGGGATCCGGCTTCTTGCAACGCAGCACCACTCCCCTTCCGCGGCGGCCGTCGATTCGGGCTTCGACCGGCTCTTGCAGGACGATGTGGCGAATGCCTCGGGATTCCTGCCGGGCGGGTTGGCTGTTGAGCCAGTCCAGGTCGATCTGCCGACCGCTGTCGCCGATTTCCAGAGAAAAGAAGCCCACCCTCATCGAGGTCAGGTTGTGGAAGAAATGGGAGCCTTGGGAGGCTTCAATGTGGGAGTCGCTTTCCACCAGCTCCGCCAGGATGCTGGCCCCGGAGACCTGAGGCCAGTTGACCGGGATTCCCAGATTGGGATCGGCGGTTCCCAGCCGTCCGGGTGCGATGAGGATGTAGGGGCGGTCCTCCTGGGTCAACTGGTGGTTGAAGCGCTCAATTTGGCGAGCGGTCTTGTGGCTTCGCAAACGGTCGAATTGGGCAGGATCCACGTAAACGATGTCGTAAAGGCCCCCGTAGATGCCGTTGCCCAAGGCGTTGCCGTCCAGCAGCGGACGGGTGCAGGGATCCAGGTCGCCCAGGTTGACGGTCACCTCCAATCCCACCGCCGCCAAGGGGCGCAACTGCAGGACGGCCATCTGGTCAGGTTCCCCGTCATGACCCAACTGAATGGCGAACTCGATCTCCACCGGCGTCCCCATCCCTTGCTGAGCGATCTCCAAAAGCTGCACCAGCAAAGGCGCCAGGGGGAAGCAGCCATGCTTGAGGACACCGGCGAAATTGACGATGCGGGTGCCCTGACGGTAGATGGAGTCGTAGATGGTGTCGTTTTGGGGGGAATAGGTGGCGCCGACAGCTTCCAGGGTGCGGTCGGCCTCGGCGGCTTCCAGGTCGAAGTGAGTCAGGTTGGCCTCAGGCCGAAAGGAATCCTGGGAAAGGTCCAGGGCATAGAACTTCCTTTGACTGGCACTCAATGCATCTTGGCTGGTGGACATCTGGGGAAGGATTTCGGGGTAGCGGGGGCAAAACCGCAGAGCCTTGCCCCCCTCCACGACCGTACGGCCCAACCCGAGGGCCACCATGGCGATTCCGTCCTTCGGTTTCATGTGGCGGGCCGGATAGTAGTTGTAGGACTGGGCCACACCGGCAAAGTCGGGATAAAAGCGGTCCCCAAAACGGCTTCCCACCAAGCGCTGAATGATGACGGCCATGTTTTCCTGTTCCAAGGGCAAAGAGCTCTTCTTCAAAAAGCCGCGGGCGTCTTTGGAAAAGGCGGAGGCGTAGATCAGCCGGATGGCGCGGGAAAGCTGCATGAGGCGCGTTTCCTCGGAAGCGGTATTCACATTGGGCAGCATGAAGGTCTGGTACATTCCGGCCAGGGCTTGGAACTCGGAGTCCTCGTGCAGGCTGGAGGAGCGAATCGCCAAAGGGTAATGTACCTGGGAGACGATCTGGCGAAGAGCCTCGGTCATGTCGTCTTCAAGGGGCTCGCTGAGAAAGAGCGCCTCCACTTCCTGGTCGCCTTCAGTCTCCAAGGCCTTGGAGCGCAGATCGTTGCGGTCGCAAAAGCGGTCGAAGAATTCGGTGCACAGCACCGCCGCCCGAGGGACCAGGATGCGGATCTCGGGGAAGCGCTGGTGGATGTCGCTGTCGGCCAGCAGCTTGCTGATGAAAGCCAGTCCGCGGGCCTTCCCTCCCATCGAGCCCTTTCCGATGCGGGTGAAGTCGCGGCTCAGCAAACTGGCCCGGTGCTTGTAATCGGCCACCTGCCCGCGCTGCTGCCGTTCCAGGAACTCCTCCAACAATCCCACCAATTGGCTGCGCAAGACTTCGATGGTCTCGAAGTCGGCTACTTGGACTTGGCGAAGCTGCAAGGCCAGGTTGAATTCGCTGCGCGCCATGAGCCAGTTCGAAAAGTGATGGCGTTCGCCGTGAAAGCGCAGGGACTCGGCAGGAATGCGCTTGAGCGCCTCCACCAATTCCGACAGGTTGCGGGCCCGATCAACCTCCTGTCCATCCGGTGTTCGGAAGACAAAGGTTCCGAAGCCGAAATTGCTCTTCATGAATCTGCGGATCTCTCGCAGCAGATGAGCGGAGTTCTTGTTGGCGAAGTGAACGCCGATGCGCTCGGCCAGGCGTTGTTGGCCGGCTTCGCGCGACTGCAGCAGGACCGGCATGTCGGGGCGTACCTCCCGGATCCTGCGGATAAGGGCTGAACCGGAATGAGGATCCAGCTTGCCGTTGCGGGGAAAGCGCTGGTCGCAGACGATTCCCAACAGGTAGCGCCGGTAACGGTTGAAGTAGCCGCTGGCTTCCTCGTAGTTGCGGGCCAGCAGGATCTTGGGCCGTGCACGGCGGCGGTGCTGACGGTCGCGTTCGTTGAGGCGTTCGGGAAGCAGGTGTTCGATCTGCTCCAAGACCTCCCGGTACATCTCGGGCAGGAAGGCCGAGTAAAATGCCGGAGAATCCTCCACCACAATGATCACCCGGACCTTGCCGCGCTCGGTGTCGGGATCCACGTTGGTCATGTCCTCGACCGACTTGACCACCGCCACCAGCAGCTTGGGGTCGCCCGTCCACATAAAGGTCTGGGCCAGTCCTTGAGAACGGGGAAGCTGGGCGTAGCGCATGGCCTGGGCACTGTCGAATGTCAGCATCACCACCGGTATCTTGGGGTAGCGGGAAGAGACCTTTCGGGCCAGTTCATCAGGAGGCATGTCCGCGCAGTGGTGGGTCATCAGCACCAGGTCAAAGTGCCGTTGCTCCAGCTGCCTGAGTGCGTCCCTGCCGGAGCTGACGTACTCGAAGCGGGGAGGGGAGGCCTGATCCATGGCCACGTACTGGTTGAGCAGCGCGTCGCTGAATCTCCCCTCCTCCTCCAAGACAAAGAAGTCATAACGGCTGGCCACCATCAAGATGTCCTTGACGATGTTGGGCATCAAGTCGCCGAAGCCGATGCTGCCGGTCGGGGGTCCGGATGTCATACCACTCCCTGGTCCATCATGGCGTTTGCCACCTTGAGGAACCCGGCGATGTTGGCGCCGACCATCAGGTTGCCGGGCTTGCCGAATTCGTCGGCACATTCCCAACAGGTGCTGTGAATGTTGATCATGATGTCGTGGAGCCGCTTGTCAACCTCCTCCCGGGTCCAGCTCAGCCGCATGCTGTTCTGGCTCATTTCCAGAGCGGAGGTGGCGACTCCGCCCGCATTGGCGGCCTTGGCAGGGCCATAGAGCATGTCGTTGTCCAAAAAGACATCGATCGCATCGGGCGTGGAAGGCATGTTGGCGCCCTCTGCCAGGCAGACGCAGTTGTTGCGCACCAGGTTTTGGGCGTCCTTGGCCTTGACCTCGTTCTGGGTGGCGCAGGGCAGCGCGATGTCCGCCTTGACGTCCCAAAGCGGGTTGTGATCCAGCGACGGGTCAGCCTTCTGGTAGCTGGCACTGGGATATTTGCTCACATATTCACGGATGCGTCCGCGGCGGGCATTCTTCAATTCCATGACGAAATCGAGCTTTTCGCGATCAATGCCCTCCTCGTCGATGATGAAGCCGTTGGAATCGGAAAAGCTGATCACCTTGGCGCCGAATTCGAGCGCTTTTTCAGCAGCGAACTGGGCCACATTGCCGGCGCCGGAAATCAGGCAAGTCTTGCCCTTCAAGTCCGTCTTCCGGGTCTTGAGCATCTCTTGGGCAAAATAGACCGTGCCGTAGCCGGTGGCCTCGGGCCGGATCAGCGAACCGCCCCAGTTGAGCCCTTTGCCTGTCAGCACGCCTTCGAAACGGTTGGCCAGCCGCTTGTAATGGCCGAACAGGAAGCCGATCTCCCGCCCGCCCACTCCGATGTCGCCCGCCGGGACGTCGGTCCAGGCGCCGATGTGACGGAACAGCTCGCTCATGAAGGACTGGCAAAAATTCATCACTTCCTGGTCGGTCTTGCCTTTGGGATCGAAGTCCGAGCCGCCTTTGCCCCCTCCGATGCTGGTGGTGGTGAGGGCGTTCTTGAAGATCTGCTCGAAGCCCAGGAACTTGAGGATGCTCAGGTTGACGGAGGGGTGAAACCGCAAACCGCCCTTGTAAGGCCCGATGGCGCTGTTGAACTCCACCCGGTAGCCCCGGTTGACTTGCACGTCCCCATTGGCGTCCACCCAGGGAACCCGGAAGGTGATGATCCGTTCCGGCTCGACCAGCCGCTCGGCCACTTTGGCGTTGCGGAATTCGGGATGCCTTTGCAGGGCAGGCTCGATGGTTTCCAGGACTTCCTTGACGGCCTGGTGGAATTCGGGTTGATCGGGATCTCTCTTAACGACTGACTTATAGATTTCCTGTGTTGAACTCATCGCATTCTCCTCATCAGGGGCCGGTGATCCGGTTGGGATGTTTCATTGCTGGTCTTATCGGATATTCGACGCCAAACTAACACACCGGGGTGAGAAACAGGAAAGGCCGAGCTCCGACCGCTGAAAATGGAAGAAAAGGGCAGCTGCCGCTGCTTGAAAACGGGGAGTACGGAAGGCAAAGGATCTTGCCGCAGCCAGCTTGCATCCAGCCACAGGCCGCTCAAGACAGGGCTGTGATAAACGAAGCCGCCTGGCAGGGCTGCATTGTGATGGGCATCCCCGCCGAGCTGGTGAAAACGGGACTTGCGGCGAACGGGATCGATGAGCCAGTACTCGCATTGCGGCCACACCTTGCTGTCAGAATAACACCCCGGGGCGCATTCTGACGAACATAGGGAGGCAGTTTTGCGTAGCCCCAGCGACAATGCTGCGGTCGGTGCCTGCTAGAATATGCCCTTCGGACTTCAGGAAAGGCTCAAATTGTGATCGGTCGTCGGCTGAACCACTACAAGATCCTCGAAAAGCTGGGCAGCGGAGGCATGGGTGAGGTCTTCCTGGCCGAAGATGAACGGCTGGGCCGCCAAGTTGCTCTCAAGATCCTGCCTCCCTCCATGGCCAACGATCCCGAACGCCGTCAACGCTTTGAACGCGAGGCCCGTGCCGTGGCCAGGCTCAACCACCCCAACATCGTCACCATCCATTCGGTGGAAGAGGCCCAGGGGATTCATTTCTTCACCATGGAGTTGGTGCAGGGCAAGCCCCTCACCAAATGGATCCCCCGCGACGGCTTGGCGCCCGCCGAATGGTGCCGCATCGCCGTGCCCCTTTGCGATGCCCTGGCTGCCGCCCACAAGGAAGGAGTGACCCACCGCGACCTCAAGCCGGCCAATGTCATGATTTCGGACGAAGGGCGTGTCAAGGTGCTGGATTTCGGTTTGGCTAAACTCAAGGAAGAGGAGCCGGTCTCGGACGACGATGCCACCGCATTGGCCGATGATCAGCTCACCCAGGTGGGGCGGGTGGTGGGGACTCTGGCCTACATGTCCCCCGAGCAGGCCGAAGGCAAGCCCGCCCACGCCGCCTCGGACGTCTTTTCTTTGGGAATCCTTCTCTACCAACTCGCCACCGGCAAGAAACCCTTCAAGGGCGACACCCATATCTCCCTGGTTTCCTCCATCCTCAAGGATGATCCGCCCTCGGCCAGCGACATCAATCCCCGCGTCGACGCGGCTTTGAGCGCCATCATTGATCATTGCCTGGAAAAGGATCCCTCACGCCGATACCCGTCGGCGGTCGCTTTGCACTCGGCCCTGCAGAAGTATCAGAAGAACCTGGAAATGGACGAGATGCTCAGCTCCCAAAGCCTGCTTTCCACCGCCTGGGGCCGCAGCGCCTCGGCCAAGCGGGCAGGCCTGGGCAAGTGGGCGGCGGCTTTGGCTTTGCTTTTCGTCCTGGTGGCGGCGGCGCTGTGGTGGGCCTTGCGCAGCCCCTCGGGCGATCCGGCTTCGGCGCCTGCCCAAGAACGCAATTCGCTGGCTGTCTTCTACTTTCAGAATATGACGGGAGATCCGGAACTGGATTGGCTGCGCACGGGACTGGCCGACATGCTGGTGACCGACCTTTCCCAATCCCCCCACGTGCGGGTGCTGGGCACCGACCGCCTTTACCAGGTCCTGCACAATCTGGGGCGGCTTGACGACCCTCAGGTCTCCTTCGATTTGGTTCAGGACGTTGCCCGCCAGGCCTCGGTCAACCTGGCCGTGCTGGGCAGCTTCCTCAAAGCGGGCAACACCTTGCGCATCAACGTACGCCTACAGGACGCCGACAGCGGCGAAGTGCTGGCTTCAGAGAGTATCGAAGGGCAAGGAGATGCGGCCGTTTTTTCCATGGTGGACGACCTGACCCGCCGCATCAAGCTCAACTTCGTGGCAGGCTCAGACAGCTCCGGGGAGGCCGACCGTGATCTGGCCAGCGTCAGCACCGAATCGGTGGAAGCCTACCGGTACTACCTGGAAGGGACCGGCCATATGGAAAAGGGCCAGCCGCGCCAAGCAGTCCCTCTGCTGGAAAAGGCAGTCGGGCTGGATCCTGATTTCGCCATGGCCCTGGCAAAGCTCTCAGTTGCCCACGGCAACATGGGCGATGACGAAAGAGCCCGTGAATACGCCGGCCGCTCGCTGGAACACGTCAGCCGGCTGACCGACCGGGAGCGTTACTACATCGAAGGCCGGTACTTCTCCCTGGACAGCCAGACCCAAGAACAGGCCTTGCAAGCCTACCGCAAAGCAGTGGAACTGTACCCGGACCACAACGCGGCCCGCAACAACCTGGCCCTCATCTACCTCGACCGTGAGGAATACGGCCAGGCCATCCGTCACCTGGAAGAATTGCGCAGCCGTTCCATGCCCTTCCCGGGAACCTACGCCTCATTGGCCCGGGCCTACCTGATGGTGGACGATTTCCCCAAGGCCCATCAGGTCTTGGCCGAATATGCCGACAAGAATCCTGACAATGCTCCCGGGCTGGTCAGCTTGGGGGATCTGCTGACTCGCTGGGGCAGGTACGATGAGGCGATCGAGACCTTGCTTCGCGCCGAGCGCTTGAATCCCGATTCCGCCCAACAGGCGTTATGGGCCGCCTTTGTCATGAAGCGGCGCTGGCAGCAGGCGCGTGCTGCAGTACGAGCGATCCAGAACAACCCCCAACCGGGTGTCCGCTGGACCGGATTTCTATTCGAGGCCATCCAAGACTTCTATCGCGGCCGGATGGAAGAGGGAGTGTCCCGCTTCAATGCAGCTGTCCGGATCTTTCCGGAGGGCAGCCCGATGGCCCTTCAAATCGAATCGATCCGCACTTACGTCCTCTACCAGGCCGAACGATTCGAGGAAGCCCGAAGTGCTGGCGAGCTGCTGCTGCCCAAATTGAACAACGCCGACCAGCAAGCCGTCCTGAACGGCCTGCTCGCCTTTTGCTGCGCCCATCTGGGCGATGCAGCCTGCCTGTCTGAGCGGGTGGCCGCCCTTTCCGGGCTCGTCGATCCCGACGATCCAAGCGGCAACCGGTCCATGCTCATCGGAAGCGGCATGGTGTCGCTCATCCAGGGGGACTATCCTGAAGCCATCCGCATCCTGGAAGAGGCCGAGCCCCTGCTGCCCGCTCTGGACGACCAGACCGCCGACTATGCCAATGTCTGGTACGGACTGGGCCGGGCCTACTGGGAAACAGGCAGCAAGGATCAGGCAGCCCAATGGTTCCGCAAGCTGTCCGAGAGCCGGCACAAGCGTCTTGTCACCCCCGTCCAATTCGTCCGCAGCCATTACTTTTTGGCCCGTTACCACGAAGAGCGGGGAGAGTCTGAGCAGGCCCGCCGCCACTACCAACTCTTCCTCGACTACTGGGGCGAAGGGCAGTTCGACCGCCACCGGGTTGAGGAAGCCCGCTCCAAGGTCGTCGAGTGATCGGGAAGCGGACCTCGCGCAATGCTGGCTTGCAGTTCCAGTTTGCCGTGAGTCAAGTTTTGCCACCGAGGCACAGAGTGCACAGAGAAGAATCAGAAAAGCCTTCTGATCTCTGTGTCTCTGTGTCTCGGTGGCTTCCTATCTCCGGTCTGAGGCGCTGCCTCGCCAGTTAACGATTCGCTGGCCGGTGGGCTTTATGGGCGAGATCCTCTTCCCTGATGGCGATGAAAAAGAGCACGCTGCTGACCAAGGTCAAGGCCACCGCCAGCCATGCAACCGCCTGGTATCCCTTCCAGGCGTAAAGCCT
>JANQFM010000560.1 GCA_028277865.1 Acidobacteriota bacterium | reverse complement strand
GTCGCGGATCATTTCGAAGGAAAGGCTGCCCGAGCCGATGATGATGGAGGCCCGGAACTCGACAGTCTCCACGCCGGACGAACGCAAGATCTCGCCTACAGCCTGACGGCTGCGCAAATGAGGGGACAACTCTTGATCGTCGTTGCCCAGCCCGCCCAGGTAGATGATGCGTTGGACCCCGCTCCGGCGGGCGGCATCTGCAAAGTTCCCGGCGCTTCGGTGCTCGGCCTTTTCGAAGTTCAGGGAGTCTCCCATGGAGTGGATCAGATAGTAAGCGGTATGGACTCCGCTGAGAGCCTGATGCAGGCTTTTCGCGTCCAGCACGTCGCCCTGCGCGATCTGAGTGCCAGCCTGCACACGCTCTTGCAGGAATTCGGGCCTGCGGGCCAGGCAACGGATCCGATAGCCTCGGCCCTCCAGCAGCTTGAGAAGCCGACCTCCCACATATCCGGTCGCCCCGGTCAGAAGGATTCGGTGCTTGGCTTTGTCGAACATGCCACCCTCCGAATGCTCCTCGCCCCGGGCTCAGATTCAGGTCACCGCCCTGCCGCGGCCGCTGTCGCGCAGTGAAAAGAGCTGAGCCGGAAACGGCTCGAAATAGACCTGGCCCAGCAGGTAGTCCACCTCGAAGCGGATGATCCAGGAGCGCAGAATGGCCAAAGGCGTGCTCAATGGGACTCGGCGCTGGGTAAACTGGCTCAGCATGTCCAGGAAATGAGCCTTCTCCTTGCTGTCCAGATGATCGCTCACATAGCCGAGCCCATGCATGAGCACGTTGACGTTGGAAGCGTTGCGGGGCATCTTGCCAAGTGCCTGGCAAAGAAGCTTCTGATAGCGGATGAAAACCTCTTTCGCCGGCAGTCGATCGGCATTGGCCACGACCCGGCCCATTTCCCTCATGCGGACCTGGTTATAGGCCATCAGCAGCAGTTTGTGACTGCTGTGAAAATGCACCAGGCTGCGCATGCCGCCCCGCTTCAAGACGGTCTTGAAACGCGCCAGCGTAAAGACACGGATCAAAAAGTGCTCCCGCAGCTGCAGATTCCTCAGCCGGCCCTCGTCTTCAACGGGCAGGTCGGGAAATCTCTGAAGTACATGCTCAGCAAAAAGGCCGGGCCGCTTTCCCAGCGAGGGGCCGCCGTCAGCGCTCGAAAAGTGCTTGGAGTCCTTCACGGCGCAACTCGGTGAGGCGCTCTTGAGCACGAATCCGTCCACCTCGCCCAACGAGCCCAGGAAGGAACGGCTGAAATCATTCATCAGCCCGGTCAGATCGCGACCGCTGGAAGGCTGGACCAATTGGACACTGCCCTTTGGGGCGCCCACCAGGCGAATCGGATCCCGCGGGGTGCCCAGGCCGATCTCGACCTCCGGGCAAACGGGCAGCAGATGGGCGTGCGGCGCCAGGCTCTCCAAAAAAGGATTCGGGATCTTTTCTGCGTTGTAGCGGCAAGCCTCAAAGCCAAGGCACTTGCTCACCACTATGGTGGGGCAGACAGGAATGGGTGTCAGCGTGTCTTTCGGATCCATCAGGGTTTTACAGGGCTTCGTGCCTCTTTAGCCGTTCAGCAATCCAGTGTCCCTGCCGCCAGCAGTCTACCGAATCGGCTCGGTCTCTGGATAGTCACGGGCGCTATCGTGCAACACATAGGGGCCGTGACTTGAATTCTGATTCTGCTTCGGGAGGCCGCTTGAGCGGCATTTCCCGAAGGGCTTCAGCCCTGAGGGTCAGTAGGCCAGTCCTTCAGGGCTGGTTTAGTAGCCGGGGGATTCATTTACAGCCCGTTTCTGAACGGGCTTTCCAGGGCGGCTTGAGCCACCCTCTCGGCAGCAGTTAAGAGATGATCGCCGAAGCAGAGACTTGAGGAGGTTTGGCAGCACTTGATCGGCAGGTGCTCAAGAGGGTCAGCTACGTACGAGACGAAATCCTTATGCAGCGCGCTCAGGTTTGTGGTGCAAAACAAGGAGTTGGTTAGGCTCCAGGGCGAGTTCAGCGTAGGTTCTTCCCTCGTCGTCGCAGAACTCAACTTCATACGCGCCATCAAGGAGTTCGACCACGGTGCCAACCTGTCCACGCACCAGGCGCTGCTCCGGCAAATCAGCCAGAAGAGCAACGACGTCCAGTAACCGAGGTTTCCTATCCATAGCGATCGTTTTCACTTCACGTAGCAGCTTGTCAGCCGAGGAGCGCTTTCTCCGCGCCGCACGATCCATGTGCTTCTTACAGTGCCCGTCCCTCGGGGGCCGCTGATTTCGAAGTCTATCACATAGCGGTCTCCAAACTGATCTGAGGTGGAAGGCACAGCGTCATTATTGGCAGCTGCAGTCAAGAGGGCCGCTCGCAACTCATCCGCATTTTGAGCCTTGAAGCCCAAAACCGTCCCGAAAACGCGAGCCTTGTGCTTGCCCCGAGGGTGCTCCGGGCTCAAGCAATACCCCGTGAGCTTTTCGTGATCAATAATGGCATTGCCTCCTCTCGGCAGTTTCATGGCCGAGAAGCGTACCAAAGGGAGATCCGCGCAGGAAGTGGCACTAGGCACGTGCGATTCACAGGCGTGCTGCATGGAGAGGATTTGGCCCGCGTTTTGAGCAGGTACAGAGTTCCTACCGAGCCGCCGTGGGGCTGGATCCTCTGCCTTCCGACAGCGCCCCGCCAAACGAGACCACGGCGGCAGCCCAAGCCGCTCAGGAAGGGATCCTCCAATCGCAGGTCGGATGAACAGAAGAGGAAGCCCACTTCGTGCCCTTCGCGGCCTCCCCTTTGGAAATCGAGTGCTCCAGGCTCTGATAGGATGAGGAGCAATCTTTGGAGGTTGCAGATGAAGCATCTGGGTCAGGATTTTCGCTTTGCGGTTCGATTGCTTGTCAAAAACCCAGGCTTTTCGGCCGTGGCAATCGTGACTCTGGCGCTGGGGATCGGGGTCAATTCGGCCATCTTTTCCGTCACTGACCAGTTGCTGCTGCGCCCCTTACCGGTTGAGGATCCTGATCGGCTCATCGCACTGCGCTCGCCCGGCCCTCAGTGGGGCAATATCATGAGCGACGGCGATAACGCAGCCTCCTTTTCGCATCCCGTCTACCGAGCCCTTGCGCAGCGCGGTGGCCAGACGGCTGAACTGATGGCCCGCTTCGCCATCCCCTTGAGCGTTTCGGTGCAAGGCCTAGCCGAACGCGCCGCGGGCGAACTGGTTTCGGGCAACTACTTCCAGGTGCTGCGGGTCGAGCCTGCCGCCGGACGCCTTTTCACGCCCCAGGACGACGAGGTTGCAGGCGGGCATCCGCTGGCCGTCCTGGCTCATGGCTACTGGAAGCGGCGCTTCGAGGGCGATCCATCCATCGTCGGCAGCACCATCCTCATCAACGGCCACCTCATGAGCGTAATCGGCGTCGCCCAACCCGGTTTCACCGGAGTTCAGACAGGCCGCCTGACCGACGTCTTCATTCCCGTCCGCATGAAGGCCCGAATGACTCCCAATTGGGATGGCCTGGACGACTGGCAGGACTACTGGCTGACCGTGCTGGGCCGCTTGCGTCCGGGCGTCTCCCGCCAAGCCGCCGCAACAGCATTGACTGCACCTTACCAAGCAGTGCTGCAGGAGCAGGTCCGCCTGACAGGCAGCCCCTCCGACGATGAAACTCGCCGCCGTTTTCTCTCCAAGCCCATCCAAGTTCTTTCAGCTTCCTCGGGACGACCGCTGGGAGACGATGTGAGCGCACCTTTGGCGGCAGTCTTCGGGATGGTGGGCCTGGTGCTGCTCATCGCTTGCACCAACGTGGCCAACCTGCTCATCGCCCAGGGCGTCTCGCGCCGTCATGAGATCTCCGTCCGGCTGGCCCTGGGAGGCTCCCGCATCCGCTTGCTGCGCCAGCTTCTGGTCGAAAGCCTGGTGCTGGCCGTTCCCGGAGCGGCGGTCGGATTGCTGCTGGCCATGTGGACCTCCCAAGCCCTTTTTGCCGAAATGACCAGCCGGATGGGCCTGCAAGGATTTTCTGCCCAACTTAGCTGGCGCATGCTGGGATTCAGCCTGGCAATCGCCCTGATGGCTGCAGTGCTGTCCGGCCTGCTGCCAGCCATCCGCTCCACCCGCCCAAATCTGCTGGCTTCGCTCAAAGGGATGCCTGGCAGCGCTGGAAAGCGGAGCATGCGCTTGCGCCAGGCGTTGGTGGTGTCGCAGATCGCCGTCACGATGACTCTGTTGGTGACCGCCGGATTGCTGGCCCGCAGCTTTTACAACATCACCCGCACCAGCCTGGGACTGAATCCCCAGCATGTCCTGCAGTTTTCGGTAGACCCCGAGTTGAACGGCTACACGGCAGCTCAGACGCTGGACTTGGCCGAAAGGCTGGCTCAGTCGCTTGCAGGGCTGCCGGGCGTCCAGGCCTCCGGCAGCGCCCGGATTCCGGTCATGGCCCAGGTCGGTTCCCAATCCAATGTGACCATCGAGGGCTATCAGTTCGGTCCCCAGGAGCGAGATTACGTAGGCAAGAACTGGATCGGCCCCCGCTTCTTCTCCACCTTGGGCTTGACTCTGCTGGCGGGCCGCAGCTTCAATCACCAGGACACTGCGGAGGGGCTTCGGGTGGCTGTCATCAACCAGACCATGGCCAACCTTTACTTTCGGGGCCGCAGCGCCGTAGGCAGCCGTTTCGGATTCGGCAAAGGCGGCCCCGAACGCCTCACCATCGAAATCGTCGGAGTGGTGCAGGACAGCAAGTATTCCTCGGCCCGAGACCAGCCTGAACCCTTCGTCTACATGCCGCTCTCCCAGCTGAGCGGGCTGGGCAAGGTCACCCTTTACTTACGCACCGTCGGCGACCCGCAATTGCTGGCCGACCGGGTTCGCAGGCAGGTCCAGCAGCTGGATCCCAACCTGCCCGTCTACGACCTCAAGACGTTCGAAGCCCAAATCGCCGAAACAAACACACCCGAACGGATACTGATGGTGCTTTCGGGCAGCTTCGCTATCCTGGCGACCGTTCTAGCAGCCATTGGGCTTTCGGGAGTGATGGCCTACGGCGTGGCCCGCCGCAGCCGCGAAATCGGAATCCGGTTGGCTTTGGGGGCACTGCCGCGCAGCATGCGCTGGCTGGTGCTGCGCGAGGCAGGGGCTATGACGGTGCTGGGCTTGGCTTTCGGCCTTCCCGCAGCCTACGCCCTGGGACGCCTGGCCGAGTCGATGCTTTATGAAGTCCAAGCTGGGGATCCGTCCATCCTGTCGGGTGCCGCCTTACTGATGGCCGCTTTCGCCTTTCTTTCCGGGTACTGGCCGGCCCGCCGTGCCGCCGGGGTCGATCCGGTGACGGCGATTCGGTATGAGTAGGCAGTTGGCAGTTGGCAGTTGGCAGTTGGCAGTTGGCAGTTGGCAGTTGGCAGTAGGCAGTTGGCAGTTGGCAGTTGGCAGTTGGCAGTTGGCAGTTGGCAGTTGGCAGCAAGATGGTACCACCTTGGACCTTGGACCTTGGACTTCGGATCGCTTGCACTCCCCAG
>JANQFM010000556.1 GCA_028277865.1 Acidobacteriota bacterium | reverse complement strand
CATCTCGGGCGGGCGGCTTTACCTGCGCGAGCAGAACAACCTGTTCGCTTACGACGTCAGCCGACAATGAAGTAGCTTAGCAATGTGGCTTCCTCGACTTCTCTGTGCGCCTAAGCCGGTCCCCCGGATCTTGAGATTTGGATCGTCAGGGTTTACCTTGTTGCGGGGTGTTGAAAATTGGAGGTAGGCCATGCGAAAAACTTATATCTTGATGCCGGCATTGGCATTAACAGCGATTTTGGCGATAGCTCCGCTGCCGGCGGCGGAAAAATCGAAAATCGAGGGTCACTGGTCGGGGAAAATCGAAACGCCGGGGAAGCCCCTGGCTGTCGAAATCGATTTGAAAGCCTCGCCGGAGGGGAAATTCAGCGGCGACATTTCCATTCCGGCGCAAAGGACCAAAGATCTGCCCCTGGGTCACTTTTCACTGCAAGGCAATGAGATTTCGTTCCGCATTGAGGGCGTGCCGGGCAATCCCACCTTCAAGGGGAAGATCAGCAACCAGGGAGAACGGATTGAAGGCACCTTTGCCCAAGGCGCAGGCACATTCGATTTTCATCTGGAACGCGCCGCCAGCCCCGCCGATGCCGCCCGCAATGCCTTGCAGGGTTTCGACGAATTCATGGCCCAAGCGATCCAAAAATGGAACGTACCGGGCATGGCCCTGGCTGTGGTGGCCGGGGGAGAGGTGGTCTTTGCCCAAGGCGTGGGCTTGCGCGACCTGGAGCAGAATCTTGCCATGACCCCGGACAGCCTTTTCGCCATCGGTTCCACCACCAAGGCCTTCACCGCCACCGTGCTGGGGATGCTTTCGGACCAGGGCAAGCTCGAATGGGACGAACCGCTGCGCAGCTACATTCCATGGTTCCGCCTGCACGATCCGATCGCCAGCCAGAGCCTGACGCCGCGCGACACGGTGACCCATCGCTCGGGCCTGCCCCGCCACGACATGGTCTGGTACAACAATAACCATTCGACGCGCCGGGAACTGGTCGAAAGCCTGGCTCACCTGCCCTCCAGCGCCCAGCTGCGGACCCGCTACCAGTACAACAACCTGATGTTCCTGACGGCCGGCTATTTGGTCGAGACCTTGACCGGGGACAGCTGGGAGGACGCTGTGCGGCAGCGCATCTTCCAGCCGCTGGGAATGCGCCGCTCCAATTTCTCGGTCGAGGATTCCAAAAAGGATCCTGATCACGCCTTGCCCTACCGCGAAAACGACCAAGACAAGCTGCAGCGGATCCCTTTTCGACGCATTGACCTGATCGGGCCGGCGGGTTCCATCAATTCTTCCGTCAACGAGATGAGCCGCTGGCTGCTCTTCAATTTGGCAGGCGGCAAGTGGAGGGGAAAGCAGCTGATCGAGCGGGCCACCCTGCAGGACATCCATTCGCCTCACATGATTACCGGCGCCCGCCAAACGCGCCCCGAGATCGTCCCCGGCGCCTATGGCATGGGCTGGTCCATCAGCACCTACCGCGGCCATCGCCGCATTCAGCACGGAGGCGGCATTGACGGCTTCATCACGACGGTGGCGCTCTTCCCCGATGACGATGTAGGGCTGGTGGCCTTCAACAACCGCGGCGCCGGACTTCCCAACGTTCTCGCCAATCACGCCATCGACAAGGTTTTGGGCCTGGAAGCCATCGATTGGCTGGGCGAGAGCCTGAAAGAGCGGCAGCAGGGCAAAAAAGCCGAGCAGGAAAGTGAGGCCAAAAAAGAGTCTGTGCGTCGTCCGGGCACCAGCCCTTCGCATGCCATCCAAGAGTATTCGGGCGACTACCGCCATCCGGGCTACGGGGAGCTGTCGGTGCACTTGAAGGAAGGGGCCTTGAGCATTTACTACAACGGGATCGTCACCCCGCTGGAGCATTGGCATTACGAAGTCTTCAACGGCCTGAAAGCGGACGACCCCACCTTCGAGGACATGAAGTTCCACTTCCGCTCGGACGTGAACGGAAACATCGCATCTGTGGAAGCCCAATTCGAGCTGCTGCTGGACAAGCCCATCCGGTTCGACCGGCAACCTGCAAGAAAGCTCTCAGAGCCCGCCTATTTGATTGGCCTGACGGGAACCTACCAGCGGCCCGGCCAGACGATCCGCATCGAGCTGACAGGAAACGTCCTCCATGTCGACATCGCCGGACAGCCCCGCTTCACCCTGCAGCCCAGCCTGGGAGACCGCTTCATCATCAAGGAATTGCCCTCGTACAGCGTCGCATTCCAAGTCGACAGCCAAGGCAAGGCAACCTCGGTGACCTTCCACCAGCCCAACGGAATCTTTGAAGCCAAGCGTATTCAGGAGTGAGTGGGCTCTCTTAACGTGCCACCTGCCCCGACCGCAACGGCTCCTGGGGCGTACGGGGCTCATCCGGATAAAGGCCGGCCACGTACTCTCCATAGCCGTTGAAGATCGGCGTCGGAAACCACTGGTCGGTCCCCACCCAGTATGACCTGGCCTGGCTCCAGCGGGGATGGGGGATGTTGGGGTTGATGTTGGAGAGGAATCCGTATTCGTGGGGCTGGATCATCCAAAAAGTCTTGGGCTGCTTGGAAAGGAACTCGATGCGTACGATCGACTTGGGATTCTTGTAGCCGTACTTCCAGGGCGCGATGATGCGCAACGGCGCACCGTGCTGCTTGAGAAGCGGCTCCCCGTAGACTCCCGTCACCGCCATCGTCAATTCGTTCATGGCCTCGTCGATGCGCAATGCCTCCTGATAGGGCCAGGGGTAGTAGGAAGTCTCCCGCAGGCCCGGCATCTGATTGGGCTTGCGTGCGGTGGTGAAGCGGACGAACTTGGCCGAGGGCTTGGGGTCGGCCTTTTCGATCAATTTGCTGAGCGGGAATCCGCTCCAAGGGACGTTCATGGCCCAGCGCTCCACGCAGCGGAAGTGGTAGACCCGTTCCTCATGCGGGAAAGCGAAGATGTCGTCCAAGTCTAAAGTCATGCGGTTGTTGCACTGTCCGTCGACCTCCACCTTCCAGGGATCCACCTTAAAGTCGCCGGCATACTTCCATACCGGACCTGCGCCGCCGGGCAAAAATTCGTAGAAGTTATTGTAAGAAGCTGCCGTAACACGCGGCGTCAAATCGGCCCGCATCCCTTCGGGAAGGGCATAGCCGGCGTTGCGGGTGGCCGGGAAGACGTCCGGCCGCTGGATGGGAGGCTTGAGGCGCTCATCCTCACCCAACTGGGAAGCGCGGCAAAACTGCGAGGATGCCGCCGCGATCCCCATCGAAACGGTGGAGAGGAACTTGCGACGGTTGAAAAAAACCTCCCGCGGAGTCGGCTCCAGGGAGGAAATCCGGGCTCGAAACTGTTTTGGCATGCCATTCAGGATAGCTCAGAGAGGGAAGCCCGCGAAAGTATTCGTGTGCTTTCGCGGTGGAAGGGAATCGGGAGTTTCACGCAAAGCCGCAAAGTCGCAGAAGGACGCAGAGTCAAGAAAAGGGCTGATCCGACATTTTGCGTCTTGCGTCTTTGCGTGAAATCCGCTCTGGGCTCTTTTCTCGCTAATCTTCAGGCTAATAGTGAAATTCCAGCCCGACGAAGAAGTTTCGCCCGATCTCCGGGATGCGCTGCCCGGTGAAAGGGTTGAGCGAGTTGAGGTGGTAGCTGTATGCCCGGTCGCCGATGTTCTCCAGCCCGGCCTTGAAGATCCAGTTGGCGGGAAGCTGGATCGCGCTCCGCAAATCGAAGACGGCGTATCCGGGCGTACGGCGTTCGAAACGAGCCGCCGCCACCCGGTTTTGCCGGTCGACGAAAGTCGCGTTGAAGTCCAGCCACATGCGGCGGTTCACCGTATGCAGTTCCAGGCCCAACTGGGCGGTCAGCGGCTGGATCCCCAGAACCGGCTCTTGGAAAAGCTCGTCCTCGGCCCAGACGTAGCTGAGCGAGCCGCGCAGATTGGCGTAAGGCCCCACATCGCTGTTGCCCTGCAGTTCTGCACCATAGAAGCGGGCTTCGCTGCCGTTGATGTATCGGAAGACCAGCGGGGGGCTCAAGGGAAGCCTTCTGGGAAGCGTGGGATCGGCCTGGACTGTGATGTAGTCGTCGATCTGCCGGTGGAATGCCTCGCCCTTCAGGAAAACCGGCCCCAGCTGAAGGCTGGTGCCCAGGTTGAATTCCAGGCTGGCCTCAGGATCCAGCTCGGGGTTGCCCATGAACTCGGCAGCCAGTTGGAACTTGGTGGAGGGAAAGCGGTCCGAGTAGCGTTCCAGGACGTTGGCCGTCCGCACAGCTCGCCCTAGGCCGGCGGAAAGTGTCCAGCTGCCTGTCAGGCGGTACTCTCCTCCCAGTGAAGCACTCACATTGGTTTCGTCCTGATCCAACGAACCCGTTGTGTTATCCCGGAAGAATGCAGAGACCTCCCCGGCGGAAGCCTGTACGAAATCGGCCCGTACCCCGGCCCCGACTTGGCCGCGTTCCCCTTCGTAGAAGACCTGTCCGTAGACCCCCTGATCGTTGATCTCGGCCTCGGGCCACACAATGTCTCGGAAAAGGACGAAGTTGTTACTGCGGCGCGAGATGGCGCGTTGGGCCGTCTGATCGGAGTTGTAAAAGTCGAAGCCGGCCTTGAACTTCCAGGCCTCCTTGCGGAAGAGGGCGTAGTAGTTGCCTCCCAGCGTATTGGACTCGGTTGGCAGGTCGACCCGGATCCCGAAGGGAGGGATTCGGCCCGGCGCGGGAGAAGCGGTCGGCTTTTGGTCGTTGTTCATGAGATGGTCTTTGCGGTTGATGTAGAACTGGCCGTGCAACTCGGCGACAGGCCCGGAGGCGGGCCGCCAGGTCAGCTTCCAGGAGTGGGAACGGGTGAAAAAGTAGGTGGCGTCCAGCAGGCGACCGGGGTAATCGATGTCGTTTTGCTCCTGGTAGCCGCCTGTGTACTCGAGAACGGTTTCCGGGTTGATTCGAAAGCCCAGGCTCCAATGAAAGTCGTCCGACTCGTAATCGCCCGGGATCAGCTGGTCGTCGCCGGCCCGGTAATCCCTTCCCTGGCGACGGTTGTAAAAAAAGTGGAAGCGGAAGCGGTCGTTGCTTCCCCAGAAGTTGACAAAGGCATCATGAGCCACAGCGTTTTCGCCGTAACGATAGCCCGCCCTGGCGTGGGTTTCGAAGTCGCCGTCGATAAAGGGGGCCTTGAAGGTCTCGATCTGCAAGGCGCTGAGCGTTCCGGCACCCCAGCTTAGGGCATAGGGACCTTTGACGGCCCGCACCGACTGGATGATGTGGGGACTGACGTGGCTGATGTCCGAGTCCATCCGGGCGGGGCCGGCGGCAAAGGTGCGGGTGCCGTTGACGAACATGCCCACTTCGGTTTCCTGCAGTCCGCGGATCGTCGGCTCCAAGTTGATGGGGCCGCGGCGGAAGGAGGAAAGGCCGGGCTCGCCCCGCAAGAACTGGGCGGTGTCCGATGTTGCCGCCTCCTCCATGCGTTGGCCCTCGACAGCCTGTTCCTGGACGAATTCCGGCATGGTTGAAGTTACGGTTACCGTCTGGCTGAGCGGAGATACCTGGAGTTGGACGGTGTAGTCCAAGATGGAGCCTTGCAAAGACTCCGATTTTTCGAAGGCCTCAAATCCGGAAACTTCGACTCGGATGAAGTATTGCCCCGCTGCCAGATCCTGGAAGGAAAACTCTCCCCGTCGGTTGCTGATCTTGGTCAGAACCGAACCGCCCGATTGCAGCGAAATCGAAGCGCCCGGGATCACGCCTCCCTGTGCATCCACGACTTGCCCGGCCAGCTCCAGGCTTCCCTGCAAGGCGGCGGCTGGCGAAGCTGGATGCAGCACTGCAAAACTCACCGCAAAAAATATGGTGATTCGACATGAATTACGCATGTTACTCCTCGGTCTAATTGGCATTTCAATTGGAACTGGAAAGTGGGCTGAAGTCTGACTGAGGCTCATGCTGAGCGAGCCGGCCTTCTTGTCCGAGTGTACAGCGTTGCCTTGAAAGGCACTCCCATGGCGCATTCGCACTTTCCAGATACTTTTTGGAGGAAGGAATGCGGAAGCCGAACCAAATGCAGATCGACCCGGATGGGCAATTGATCAAGCCATGCTGGTTCGAAAAGGCAAGTTCGGTCTCCCGCAGGAGTCCAACCGGGGAGGCGGCTTTGGCACCTTCAGGTCGGCATTGTGAAAATGCACTGCGGTGTCGATGCTGGAGGCAAAATCAGCCAGGCTGGCGATTCGAAGCTCTTCGGGCAAAATGGCCGGTTTGGGCTGCAGCTGTAAAGGGTCGTGCTGCTTGCAGCTGCAGTTGGAGTGCAGCTGAAGGCCGGGTTTGGCAGTCGAATGGCAGGAAGGCTGGCGGTCGGCGAGCGGTACCGGTACAAAGCGGCATTTGCATCGTGCCGTACCGTGATGCAGGCAGCGATCGGCCGAATGGCTGGAGGAAAACTGCTGCAAGGTCGACCCTGACGGCAGCAGGAAAGCACCAATCAAGAGCCAGCCAAGCGCCCTTTTCATGCACCTGAAGATAGCACAACTCAAGCTCGCCTCCGAAGGCGAATTTGCCCCAAAAAGACGATCCAACGTATGCTAGTCTCGAAGTGAACAGGCGTTCGGTGCTCAAGGTCGAGGACGAAAAGCAGCAGCAGCCGACGGGAGGCGGAATCCCGGTTTTCCGGCCTTTGCTCGGCCAAGACGAGCTTTCAGCCCTGCAAGAGCTTTTTGCCACAGCTTGGCTGGGCCCCGGACCCAGGACAGCCGCTTTCGAAGAGGCCTTTGCCGAGTATGTGGGCGCTCCCCATGCCGTGGCGGTCAATAGCTGTACGGCGGCCCTGCATCTTTCCTGCGAAGCTCAAGGGCTGCGGCCCGGCGACGAGGTGCTGGTGCCCAGCCTGACGTTCGTTTCCTCTGCCCATGCGGTTGCCTACTGCGGTGCGCGGGTGGTCTTCGTGGATGTCGACCCCAAAACCGGCAACCTGGACTCCAACGATCTCCGCTCCCGCATCACACCTCGCAGCAAAGGGCTCATCCCCATACACTACGGAGGGCACCCCTGCGACATGCAGTCCCTGTGGGAGATCGCCGAGGAGCACGGTTTGTGGATCATCGAGGACGCTGCTCACGCCTGCGGCGCCCAATACAAGGGAAAGCGAGTCGGCGGACTGGATCGGAGCGCCGCCGCCTGCTTCAGCTTCAACGCCGTCAAGAACCTCAATACCGGTGACGGCGGCATGATCACGACTCATTCGGCTGAAATGGCGGATCGGCTGCGCAAGATGCGCTGGATGGGCATCGAGAAAAGCACTTACGAACGAACGGCCGGATCATCTCGCCACAATCCGGCAGCCCGTGCGGGTCGCTACCAGTGGTACTACGAGGTGGAGGATCTGGGCTTCAAGTACCATATGAACGACATCAACGCCACCCTGGGGCTGGTTCAGCTCTCCAAGCTGGAGGCCCGACAGCAACGCCGCCGCCGAATGGCCCGGCGCTATCAGTGTGCCTTGGGTGATCTGGACTGGCTCGAGTTGCCCCAAGAAATGGAGTACGCCCTAAGCGCCTGGCACCTTTATGCCATCCGCACTGGCTTTCGCGAAGGCTTGAAGGCCGCCTTGCGCGAGCAGGGGATCGCCAGCAGCGTCCACTACCTGCCTTTGCACATGCAGCCCTTCTATCGCGAGGTTGGCCAGCCCCGCCTGCCGGTCGCCGAAGATCTGTGGCAGCGTCTGCTCTCGATCCCGTTTCATCCCGATCTGACCGACGAGGAAATCGGTCGCGTCATTGAGGCAATCAGAGGTTTCGCGCCAAGACGCCAAGAACTTCGGTAACTTTCTTTGCGCCTTTGCGTCCTGGCGCGAAACCCCTTGGAAAATCATGGCAAAAGCTGCAACGCACGTCACTGTCATCATCATCAACTACAAGGGGAAGGACGATCTGGACGAGCTGTTTACAACGTTGCGGGAACAGACCTACACCGATTATGACGTGCTCTTCATCGACAACAATTCGCAGGACGGAAGCCTGGAGCACATGGCCCGGCATTTTCCGGAGGTCCCTGTAGTGGCCCAGCCCAAAAACCTGGGATACGCCCGGGCCGCCAACTGGGGGGTCAGGCAGACACGGGCAGAGCATGTGGTCTTCCTCAATACCGATATCAAGCTGGACCCCGATTGCCTGCAGGAGTTGGTCCGGGTGGCCGATTCCTTTCCGGATGTGGCGGTGGTGGCTTCCAAAATGCGCCTTTACCACGAACCCGATGTCCTCAACGGGGTGGGCGGCGCCATGAACTACCTGGGATATACCTGGGACCGGGGCATGTTCGAGCCCGACAATGGGCAGTACGACCAAGTGGACGAGGTGATTTTTGCCTGTGGCGGGGCGGCCTTGTTCCGCAGGAAACCATTTCTTTACGCCGGGGGGTATGACCTGGGATTTTACATGTACCACGAGGATGTGGACCTGTGCTGGCGGCTGTGGCTGCTGGGCTACCGGGTGCTGACAGCACCTCAGGCGGTCGTCTATCATCACTTCAGCCGTTCCACCCGTTCCAGCCGGGGCATGAACTGGCGCGAATTGATCGGTGAGCGCAACAATATCCGCGCCCAGCTCAAGAATTACCAGCTCAAGACCCTCAGGCGGACGCTCAAGGAGCTGCGGGAATTGCCCCAGAAGCCGGAGCGCAAGGCTCAGCAGCGCCGGAACTTCCGCTACAACTGGCTAAGGCTGCCCAGCATCTTGTGGCGCCGCCTCCGGATCCAGCTGCGTCGCAAGCGCAGCGACGAAGACCTGTTCCGCCTCATCGACTCCCGTCCCGACGTGCCGGTGGTGGTTTCCGGCTTCTCGCAGGGTGACAAAGTCATGGCCAGCGAAGCGCCGCCGCCAGTATAGTCTCGCGCTGAGACGCAAAGCCGCCAAGCAAACGACGATAAATTCCTCTTGGCGGCTTTGCGTTCCTGGCGCGAAACCCTCCGGAACCCGCGATGAAGTTGCTGAAAGAGATCGATTACGGACTGCTGCTGCCCGCCATGGCCCGTCTGCCCGCTGCCCTGGCCTACCGGCTGGCCGATTGGCGGGGTGACTTGACCTGCCTGTTGCGGCGCGACGCCCGTCGGCATGCGGTCCTTAACCTGCAAGCCACCTTCCCGGAGCGAAGTCTCGCCGAAGCCCGCCGCAGCGTGCGGCGGCAGTACCGGGCTCTTTCTCACGATGAAATGGAGAGCTACTGGTTCGACCGGCCGCTTTCCTTTTTCGAACCCCGCATTCGCATTACAGGCCTGGACGACCTGAAAGCCGCTGTGGGATCGGGGCGAGGCGTACTGCTTTACACCGCCCATCTGGGCAGCACGGGCTTTTGCCTGACCGTACTGGGCAAGATGGGATTCCCCATCAATCTGGTCTTTCGCTCCCTGGACGAAGTGCCGGGCATGCCGCGCACCTGGTACCGCTACGGCAAGGCACGCATCCGTCGGCTGGAGGAAGCCGTGCAGCGTCCGGTCATTTATACCGGCCGCACTCTTTATTTCAGCATGCGCCGCAAGCTGCGCCGGGGCGAGATCGTCCTGATGGGGCTGGACGTCGTTCCGGGCTACGTCAAAAAAACCGTGACCGTGGACTTCCTCGGAAAGCCCTGCGCCTTTCCCGAGGGGCTGGCGCGGCTTTACCTGGATACGAAAGCGCTTCCTGTCTTGTGGAGCATCCACCAGGACAGCCGCCGAACCCACCACGCCGAACTGCAGGACATCAGCAGCCGTTTGGAGGGCTTGGATGACAAGAGGCAAGTGACCCAGCTGCTGGTCCAGGGCATCGAGGAGCGAATCCGGCGACATCCCGAGGATTGGCTGCTGTGGGATTCCCTGAGCCACTTCCAAAATGCCGCCGACCCCGAAGAAGAAGAAAAAGAAGAAGAAGATCCCGCGCCTTAAGGGCGCGATTGCATTTGGAGCCTTTCCGGAGGCTTCGCTGCGGGGCGGCTCGCCACCGGCTAATTTCCGGGGCTCCTTCGGAGCCGAGCCGGCTAATCCCTGAAAACCCTGTAGTCGGGCCGGAAGCAGGGAGATAAAATCCAGCGATGGGACGGCCCCGAAGGGGTCAGGGAGATTAGCCGGTGGTCAAGCCGTCCCGGCGCAGCCACCGGTACAGGCCCGCAAAGCACGATGCGCCCTGAAGGGGCATCGGAAGAAGAACGTTTTTTTGGCAGAAGCGACTTTTGCAACAACCTCTTAATGTACCACCAAGGATTCGCAGCAATTCTCTTGAGACTTTCGCGCCCTTGGTTGGCAACACTGAACCGCTTGGCTGAAAAACGCGGACTCTTTTTATCGATTCCTCAGAAAAGTGGGCTGGGTGACGATCAGTTCCAGTTCGGACAGGACGTCCGGCGACAGCTGCTCGAATTCCACTCCGACACCTTCC
>JANQFM010000547.1 GCA_028277865.1 Acidobacteriota bacterium | reverse complement strand
GCCCGCTCCGAGATGCCGAGTTCCAGTGCGATCTCCTGAACGCGCTTTCCGTCAAAGTGAAATGCCTCGATGAGGCGGGCTTGCTCCTGACGCAAGCGGGCCAATCCCCACTGGACCAGGGCGGCTGTCTCCGGCGATTCGACCTTGAGGCGTTCGTCAGCCGGATCGAGGCGGCTGTCCTCCAAGGAACGGGGACGCCGTCGACGGTAGTAGCTGGTCAGCAGGTTGCGGGCCACCGTCCTCAGCCAGGCCTGAGGCTGCCGAGGCAGATCCTTGCGCCTCCATTCCTTCAGCGCCCGCATCCAGGTTTCCTGAACGACGTCCTCGGTCAAGTCCCGCTCTCTCCCGGTACGCCGCGAGACGTAGGAATAAAGTGGGCGGATGTGCTCTTGATAGCTTTTCATCCATTGCTCTTCGGAAAGCACAGTTGGTTCATCCTCCAAAGGCGGCTTGTTGTCACTACCTATACTTGACGCAGCAAGCCGCCCAAAACCCACGCGGAGAATTCGCGCCTTCGAGCGAAGCGGCATGGCGGGTTTGGACACTCAGAGTTCAAAGTGAGAGTGAGATTCTTCCTTCCAAGCCTCACCAGCTCGACGGAGCAGATCTTGAACAAGGTCAGGGGAAAGGCGATATCTCTGGATTCTGAGCCTTGAGAGAAGCGCTTTCAAGGACGGGATCAGGTTTTGCCGCTTGGCCTGCTGCAGCAAGCCGCCTAGGCCGATGACCGCGATGCCTTTGCCAACCGCCGTCCGCCGCCCTATTCGGTCGTCCATCAAAACCGGGGCACTTAGATGGACCGCCAGTTCGATAACGGCGCATTCTCCCAAGCCAAGCCCCGGGGGAAAGGCCAAAGCCGTCGGTTGAGGAGGACTCTTCAACTGAATCTGCTCCTGATCGAGGGCTGCTCGAATCGAAGCGGCACCGGGGAGAGAGAGGTCGCGGCAACACTCCTGCTCCACCTCGCCGGGGACGAAGACCTCGTTAAACAGGGAAGTGAGTAGGTGCAGGCTTTGGATTCGAGCCAGTCCGATGAGTGGGCCGGCATCAGCGACGATCGTTTTAGCTTGATTCAAACTGGGCTAACTCGTCTTCTAGTTCCTGCGGCGGATAGTCCACCACATCGACATCTGCGGCACTCAGCACATCAAGGAATCTTTCCACGGGCAGATCCGCCACTCGGGCAGCCTTTCCAAGGCTAAGAACTCCCTCTTGATAGAGCTTGACCGCCAAAGCGTGGTGGACTCCTGATTCCAGCAAATGCCGGCTCATAGGCAAGGCCACAAAAACCGGACGGCCGTATTTCGTAACCAAAGACAGATTTCCGGATTCTGCATCGTGGACCAGTTCGCCTGTTCGCTGCCGCAAGTCCCGGATATTGAAAGTTTGCATGTTGCGCCTCAGTTTGTGCTCACAGATGATAGCACAATTGGCTCCGATCAGGCTGCCTCAATCCCTTTTCCAGAGGTTCTGGCTGGGGATGCGCAGGGCGCGGTTGAACTTGCTGGAGGAGTTTTCCCAGGCGATGACGGCTGTCAACTCCACGATCTGATCCGGGCTGAAGTGGCTGCCCAGCCGCTCGAAGAGATCGTCGCTCACATCGCGATCCGACAGGGTGATGCAGTCGGCGTACTCCAGGGCGATGCGCTCGGATGGGCTGTAAAGCGGGCTGGAGGCATAGTCGCCGACAGCCAGGATCTTCTCGTCCGGGATGCCCAATCTGCTGCCCACGGCAGCATTGATGTCCTGTCAGAAAAGGCAGCCGTTCAAGGAGGCCACCCGGCGGTTGATCAGGGCCACCAACCCACCGTCGAGCAGGCCCGATTCCTCCAGGCAGCTCCACATTGCCCGCACGCCCCGGAAGATGGAGGGGCGGCGGGCGTAAACGAGGTGGTTGTGCAAAGGCGAGCCCCAGGATTCGGACTGAGCTTGCAGGATGCGGGAAACCCTCTTGTCGGCATGCTTTGGATCAATTCCGGCTATCCGTGACATTTCTGCTCCCTCCTCTTTTTGGGTTCGATTATAGAGATTGTTGTGCTTCCCCTGCGATATGACAGCCTGCTCAGAGATCAGGCAGTGGACTGTTTTGTGTGTTGCTGCCGATTGGATGGAACACGGAACAGGGAACACGGAACAAGGAAGAGGGGCCGGCAGGCCGAGAATTTTTGTATCTTCCCCATCTGCCCTTTTCCATGTTCCTTGTTCCCTGTTCCACAGGCAGCACAACACTGCAATCAGACTAGCACCCTAGCGAGACAGCGCCTCAGACCGACCGCAGAAGGATTTCGGGTTCCGGGTTCCGGGTTTTCGGGATTCGGACTCTGGAATCCGGAACCTGGGACCTGGAGCCCGGAACCCGGAACCCCCGACCGCCGGCGGACCCCTCGCAGCCAAATTTGACTCAATCGTGAAGAACCCTGAAACCCTAGCGGCCTAGCGCGAGGTCAGCGGGCTGGAGGGCTGAGCATGCCAGGCAGGTGGGTCGTCAGGAATTCGGTCAAGCCGGTTGCAGAGATCCCTTCTGCGAGCGGATAGGATTCCCGGCCCCGATAAATGACCCACAGAGGAGGGTTCCCCAGGTCTTCGCGGGCTAGATGCATGCCCTTCTGTGTGCTTGGGGCCGAAGTAAGCTTCACCTCGACAGCCCCCAGCACCTCGGTTCCCCTGGTGAGCAAGAGATCCAACTCGGCATGAGCATGGGTCCGGAAGAAAAAGGACTGGACATCCGGGTAGGCATCCAATTGGGCGGCAATCTGTTCCAGGACGTATCCCTCCCAGGAAGCGCCGACTTGGGGGTGGCCTTGCAACTGGTCGAAGTCGGCGAGGGGAAGGACGCTGTGCAGGATGCCGCTGTCCCGGATGTACACCTTGGGCGTCTTGACCAGCCGCTTCTTCAAATTCTCGTGCCAGGGGGGCAACACTCGGACCAAAAAGGTCTCTTCGAAGATTGAAATGTAACGCCGGATGGTTGGGTCGGAAACGCCGAAATTGGCCGCCAGCTTGCTGGCATTGAGAAGTTGGCCATGGGAGTGAGCCAGCATGGTCAAAAAGCGTTGCAATTCCGGGCCGGGCACCCGAAAACCGAGCTGTGGAATATCACGCTCCAAATAGGTCTTGACCAATGCCTGATGCCAATGCCGGGCTGCCTGGCCGTCCGGGGCCAAGAAAGCCTCGGGATAACCTCCCCGCCACCAATGCAGATCCGGATCTGAACTGACAGGGGCCACCTCCAGCCGGTCGAAAGGATACAATTCCTGGTAAACCACTCGCCCTGCCAGCGACTCCGAACTCTGCCTCAGCAAGTCGGGAGAAGCCGAGCCCAACAGCAAAAAGCGTCCCGGTCGCCGCCGCTGGTCGATCAAGCCCCGCAGGATGGGAAAGAGCTCCAACTGACGCTGAACCTCATCGATGATGACCAGCTTGTCCTGATAAGCCTTGAGATAGTTCTCAGCATCCTGCAGCTTGGCCAGATCGGAGACAAGTTCGAGGTCGAGGTAGACTGTTGAACCTTGAGGACGTGGCGCCGCCAGTGCCTGAGCCAGGGTTGTCTTGCCGACTTGGCGGGGTCCCAGAAGGACAATGGCCGGAAACCTCTGCAGGCTTCCCTGTAAGGAATCTTGAAGTCGTCGAGGGATCATCCT
>JANQFM010000507.1 GCA_028277865.1 Acidobacteriota bacterium | reverse complement strand
AGGGGCGGATGGCGGCTCTTCCTCTTCGGGCGAGGGAGCTGGGGCTGGCGCGGCAGGTTCAGCCTCGGGCTTGGCAGGCGCTACAGGTGCCTCAGAGGGCTTTTCTGCGGCAGCTGGCGCTGCCCCATCCACCCTCAAGGTCACGATGACGGCATCTTGAGAGATCTTGTCGCCTTCTGAGACCCGAACCTCCTCGATCACCCCCGCCATGTCCGAGGGGACCTCCATGCTGGCCTTGTCGCTTTCCAGGGTGATCAGCGAATCGTCCTTCTCGATGCTGGCGCCCGGGGAAACCAGCACCTCGGCCACATCCACTTCGTCGAAATCCCCGATGTCGGGTAGTTTCACCTCATGAATTTCGCTCACGTCCCGTCTCCTTTGCTGCTTTCCTCAGATCTTGGCCGGATGGGGGCTGTCCGGATCGATGCCGTACTCCCGAATGGCTTTTTCGACTTCCAAGGCAGGCAATTTGCCCTGTTGGGAGAGCGCGTGCAAGGCTGCCACAGCCACGTGATGGCGGTCGACTTCGAAAAAGCGCCGCAGGCGCTCCCGGGTGTCGCTGCGCCCATAGCCGTCGGTTCCCAAAGTCACATAGGGCGAGTGGATCCAGGGCCGGATTTGTTCGGCAAAGCTTCTCACGTAGTCGCTGGAGGCGATCACCGGGCCGGCACGTTCCTGCAGGCACTGCTCCACATAGCTGCTGCGCGGTTCGCCAGTGGGGTGAAGCCGGTTGTGTCGCTCGGCCAGCAGTGCTTCCCGCCGCAGCTCGGTGAAGCTGGTGGCACTCCACACGTCGGCCGCCACCTGGTGGCCCTTGAGCAGCTCGGCGGCCTCCTTGACCTCGCGCAGGATGCTGCCCGAACCCATCAGCTGAACACGGGGCCAAGACTCCTCAGCCTGGCTTTCCTGCAGCAAGTAAAGCCCCTTTCGGATCCCTTCCTCGACCCCTTCGGGCATGGGGGGATGGGAGTACTGTTCGTTCATGGTGGTGATGTAGTAGAAAATGCTCTCCTGATCGGCGTACATGCGCCGCAGGCCGTCCTGGATGATCACCGCCAGTTCGTAGTAGTAGGTCGGGTCGTAGGCCACGCAGCTGGGCACGTTGGCCGCCAATAGGTGGCTGTGCCCGTCCTCGTGCTGCAGGCCTTCGCCATTGAGGGTGGTGCGCCCCGAGGTGCCTCCGATCAAAAACCCCCTTGCCCGCATGTCGGCCGCCGCCCACACCAAGTCGCCGATGCGCTGGAAGCCGAACATGGAATAGAAGATGAAGAAGGGGATCATGTGCTGGCCGTGGTTGCTGTAGGAGGTGCCGGCGGCCATCCAGGAGCAGAGGGCGCCGGCCTCGCTGATCCCTTCCTGAAGCATCTGGCCGTCCTTGGTTTCCTTGTAGAACATGAGCTGGTCGCTGTCCACCGGGTCGTAGAGCTGGCCCACCGGGGAATAGATGCCGATCTGGCGGAAGAGGTCTTCCATGCCGAAGGTGCGCGTCTCGTCGGCCACGATGGGGACGATGAGCTTCTTGAGGTTCTTGTCTCGCAACAGGATCGAGAGGATGCGCGCCAGCCCCATGGTGCTCGAGTTCTCTCTCTTTCCCGTTCCCTTGAGCAAAAGCTTGAAAGCTTCCAGTCCGGGTACTTTGAGCGGATCGATCTTGCTGCGCCGGACGGGCAAAGAGCCCCCCAGTGCCTTGCGGCGCTCCAGCAAATAGCGGATCTCCGGGCTGTCGCCTGGGGGACGGTAAAAAGGCATTTCCTTGACCTTGCTCTTGGGGATGGGGACGTCAAAGCGTGACCGGAAGGCCTCCACGTGCTCTGGTTTCATTCCCTTGACGTTGTGAGCGATATTGAGGCCTTCGCCGGCCTTGCCCATGCCGTAGCCCTTGATGGTCTTGGCCAGGATCACCGTGGGTCCGCCTTTGTGGCGGACTGCCGCGTCGTAGGCCGTGTAGATCTTGACCGGGTCGTGCCCGCCCCGCCGCAGCTTGTCGATGTCCTCGTCGCTCATATGGGCCACCATTTCCTTCAGGTCGGGATGCTTGCCGAAGAAGTGCTGGCGGATGTAGGCGCCGCCCTTGGCCCGATACTTTTGGTACTCCCCGTCCACCGCATCCTCCATGGCCTTGTGCAGCAGTCCCTTGTGATCCTTTTGCAGCAGCGGATCCCAGGAGGTTCCCCACAGCACCTTGATCACGTTCCAGCCGGCCCCTTGGAAGACACCTTCCAGCTCCTGGATGATGTTGCCGTTGCCCCGCACCGGCCCGTCCAGGCGCTGCAGGTTGCAATTGACGACGAAGATCAGGTTGTCCAGCTCCTCGCGGGCGGCCACCGTCAAGGCGCCCAGCGATTCGGGCTCGTCCATTTCACCGTCGCCCAAAAAAGCCCACACGTGGCGTCCTTCCATACCTTGGAATCCCCGGTTGTGCAGGTACTTCATGAAACGGGCCTGGTAGATGGCCATGATGGGCCCCAGCCCCATCGAGACGGTGGCGAACTGCCAAAAATCGGGCATCAACCAAGGGTGGGGATAGGAGGAGAGCCCATTGCCGTCCGCCTCGCGGCGAAAGCGATCCAGCTGCTGCTGGCTGATACGCCCCTCCAGGAAAGCGCGGGCGTAGATGCCGGGCGAAGAATGCCCCTGCATAAGGACCAGATCCCCTCCATGCTTCTGGTTGGGCGCCCTGAAGAAGTGGTGCAGCCCGGTTTCGTAAAGGTGAGCTGCCGAGGCATAGCTGGCGATGTGGCCGCCCAGCCCCGTGAACTGCCGGTTGGCATGAACCACCATGGCCATGGCGTTCCAGCGGATCAACGACAGGATGCGCTTTTCCAATTCAAGATCGCCTGAGTACTTGTCTTGCTTGGAAGGGATGGTGTTGACGTAAGGCGTGGCAGCCGGATAGGGAAGTGGAAATCCCCACACGTGCGACACGTCGAGCAGCTTTTCAAGCAGGTAGTGTGCCCGCTCAGGGCCGTCGCGTTCCAGGACCGCCTGGATGGATTCGATCCACTCCTGGGTTTCAACGGGATCGATGTCCGGGCCTCTGGGATCGTCAGCCATCTTGTGCGTCTCCTTTGGGTGAAGCCATAGAATCTCCGTTTTTCGGGTAGCGTGTCAAGAAAGGCGCCATCCGAAAACACCGCACAACAGATCTCGCCCAAAGCCCAATTTCTGCAAAGAAAGCCTTTTGCGCTCTTATCTTTGCGTGCTTTGCGACTTTGCGCGAAACTCCAATCTCCGATGCCTGCATTAAACAATTTTGCATGCTGTAAATCCTCATTCACCAAGTCGGATCAGCGTTCAGCAAAACCAGGTAAAGTTT
>JANQFM010000493.1 GCA_028277865.1 Acidobacteriota bacterium | reverse complement strand
CTTTTTGCCATGCTTTAAGCGGAAGTATATCAGCCGGTTTGCAGGCACGTAGAGGGGTTGAAATGCTGTTATGATGACAGCTGATGAGCCTGAAGGATTCCCTGCGCCGTTGCCTGGAAAAACACCCCGTAATCGAGCTTAGCCCGGAATTAGCGTGCCAAATGCGTTTGGCTGCCGGACTCCGCAACCGAATCGCGCAGGGGTATTCCACCGTGGACCATGATCGGCTCAAAGAGGAATTTCAATCGGGCGCAAAAGCATTGCGGCAATTCTTGAACATAGCCGCTGAAGCCGTCGGCCTCTGACCACGACCAGCGTTCATGAAAGAAGATAAGAATCCGACCGGCCAGGAAACAGATTGCAGTTGCCTGGCCTGTTCCAGCCGGGATTGCGAGCACTTCTGCAGAGCTTTCGACCGCTACTACGGCGATCCCGCAACAAGCTGGGAGATCGTGCGCTGCCGCAGCTGCGGATTCGGCTGGACCAGCCCATCATTGCCCGAAGAGGAAATCCTGGGCTATTACCCGGACTGGTACATGGGCGACACCCGGCGCACCATCCAGGAATACCAAAGCGGCCAGCTGGCCCGCAGCCGCAGTTGGCGCATCGAGGTTGAAAAAGTACGCCACGTGGAGGAGTTTCAGCCTTCGGGCACGATTCTGGATGTGGGATGCGGCGACGGCAAGTTCCTGTGGGGCATGGACCCCTCACGCTGGGAGCGCACCGGAGTGGAACGGGGAACGGAAATCATGCAGTTGGTCAGTCGGCACTTCCCGGATGTGGAGTGGATCGGAGGGGACATCTACTCCCCTCTTCTGGACGGCCGTCAATTTGATGTGGCGACTTTCTGGCACGTTCTGGAACACCTGCCCAGACCCCGCCGTGTGCTGCGGCGGGTCTCGGAATTGGTCCGCCCCGGAGGATGGGTGATCATCGCCCTGCCCAACCTGGAGAGCACTCAGGCTCACCTGTTCCGGCGCAACTGGTTCGCCTTTGACGAGGTGCCGCGCCACCTCTTTCACTTTTCGCCACGCTCCCTGGAAATTCTTCTTGAAGAGGCGGGCTTGCGCGTCGTCAGCCACCGCCTTTACTCCCGGACCAACAATTTTCACAGCCTCAAGCACAGCCTGGTCCACTGGTCGGAGGAACGTTTCGGCAACCGGGCGCCCTACTATCTTCTCAAGCCCTTCTTGTTTGGAATGCAAGCGCTGGAGCAAGTGCGCGGCCGCTACGGAATGCTGGCATCCGTGGCGCAAAGGGCGGAGGCCTGAAGGTCCGAAGTCCAAGGTCCAAGGTCCAAGGTCCAAGGTCCAAGGTCAGAGAGGAACACAGGCTTCAGCATGGGTGTACATCTGCAGACTTTGGACTTTGGACTTTGGACTTTGGACTTTGGACTTTAGCTTTTAGACTCCTGCCTCCCTCACCCATCCCCTTCGGAGGCGTCGATCGTATACTGCTTCATCTTATTGAAAAGCGTCTTGCGGCTGATGCCCAGGCTGTCGGCGGTGGCTGTGCGGTTGCCGTTGCAGGAGGCCAGTCGGCTGACGATCATCTGGCGTTCCACTTTGGCTGAGCTGGCGGCCACTGCCTCCGCCAAGGTCAATGAATCGAACTCCTTGTGAGCGCCGCTCTCCCTGTCGACCACCTCTCCCCTGACGCGGGGGGGCAGATCGTTGGTGCGCAGTTGACTGCCGTCACAGAGAATCATGGCTTGGCAGAGCGCGTTCTCCAACTCGCGCACATTTCCCGGCCATTCATACTCCAGCAGCAGTGCCCGGGCGTCCGAACGGATGCTCTGGATGCTCATTCCCAGTTCACTGTTGTACCGGTCCACCATGTAGTCGATCAGCAAGGAGAGGTCGTCGCCCCGCTCCCTCAGCGGCGGCAGCTTGATCTGGACCACATTGATCCGCCAGAACAAGTCTTCCCGAAAGTTGCGCTTGCCCACCATTTCTTCCAAGTCACGATTGGTGGCGGCCACAACCCGAACATTCACTTCGATGGTGCCCTTGCCTCCCAAACGGGTGACCTTGTGATCCTGGAGTACCCGTAAAAGCGCAGCCTGGGCATCCAGTGGCAGATCGCCGATTTCGTCCAGAAAGAGCGTGCCGCGGTGAGCCTGCTCGAATTTGCCGATGCGGCGTTCGCGGGCATCGGTGTAGGCGCCCCGCTCGGCGCCGAAGAACTCGGCTTCCAGCAAGGTATCGGGAATGGCGCTGCAATTGACGGCCACAAAGGGATTGGAACTCCGCTTGGAGTGGCGATGGATGGCCCTTGCCACCAGTTCCTTTCCTGTGCCCGACTCTCCCACGACCAGGACCGTGGCATCCACGTCCTTGACCCTGGACATGATGCGGAAGACCTTCTGCATGGGCGGGCTGATGCCGATGATTTCGCTGAATCCATAGCGCATCTCCAGCTCTTGGCGCAAGGACTCCACTTCGGCGCTGAGGAGCTGCAGTTGGAGGGCGCGGTCGATCACCATCAGCAATTCATCGTTGTCAAAGGGCTTGGTCAAGTAATCGAAGGCGCCGGCCCGCATGGCTTCGACAGCCGACCGGATGCTGCCGTACGCCGTCATCATGATGATGGATGGGGGAGGAACGGCCTCAAGCAAATGAGGGATTGCCTCAAGGCCGTTCATTTTGGGGAGGCTCAGGTCAAGAAGTACAACAGAGGGTTGAAATTCCTTCTGCAGCTCGATCCCCTCTTCCGCAGATTCGGCTTCGCGGACTTGGTGGCCGTTCTCCTTGAGAAGGATGGAGACAATCTTGCGGATCGGCGGTTCATCGTCAATGATCAGGACTCTTGCCATGGGCGCTTTCGTCGGACGAGACAGAATGGTTTGTTGGCAAGCACCCGTCGAAAGACAAGACCTGCTTGCGCATCCAAATCGAGCGACACTCTATCGAATTATGACGACGATTCCAAGAGCGGGAATCGCACCACGGCGCAGGCGCCGCCATCGGAATTATTGCAGAGTTCGAGCTGGCCATCGTGAATCTGAATGATGCCATGGCTGATGGCCAAGCCCAATCCGGTTCCCGTTGGCTTGGTTGTGAAAAATGGATTAAAGACCGAGTCCAGGTGATCGGGGTCGATTCCCGTTCCCGTATCGGCGATGCGGATCTCCACCCAGGAGCCGTTGGACGGCGCATCAGGCGCCGTCCAAAGATGAGCCAAAACGTCCAGATTCCCCCCATCAGGCATCGCCTGCAGGGCGTTCAGAAAGAGGTTCAAAAAGACCTCCCTGATTTGATCCGGGTCGGCCTGGATCGAAAAGCCCTGATTGGTAAAGCGCCGCTCGATCTGGACGCCGCCGCGGCGGGCCTGTGCCGCAACAAGGACCAAAGACTGCTCCAGGAGATCACTCAAGTCGAGCCGCTGAGGCTGAGAGTGACGGGGTTTGGCCAGATTCATCAGGTTATAGACCGTCCGATCGATACGGTCCACCTCGGTCAGCAACTCGCCGATGAGTTGGCTGCGGTCGTCCTTTTCTGAAAATGCTTGCTGAATGTACTGCATGGTGGAGCGGATCGAGGTGAGTGGATTGCGGATTTCGTGAGCCACCCCGGCAGCCAGCTGCCCTGTAGTCGCCATCCTTTCTGCCCGGTGCAGCCGCCGCAGGCGGTCTCTTTGGGCAATGTACAGGGACGCATTCTCCAAGGCCAAGGCTGCTTGTCCGGCCAAAAGGAGAAGCAGCTCGATCTGGCGGGGGCGGACGCGTGAATGATCCGGCGGGGCACTCAGAAGAACGAAGCCGTTGAGGCGGTTAAGCGAGATAAAGGGGACGCAGATCTGTATGTCCAGGCACCGCAGCAGCTCTTGCTCCGGCGGACTCAAATACTCGAAAACCCCCGGCGCCTGATGGATGATCAGGCAAGTTTCATTCACTTGCAGCCAACGCGCCAGATGCCCTCGCTTGAGCTGACTCACCACGAGCTGCTCCTCACTTGACAATCCGTCGCTGTAGGTCGCCTGATACTCTTTTCCCGAGGTGCTGCGCTGAAAAACCACTACCCTCCGGGCCTCGTAAATCTCCCGCATTCGGGAAGCGATGCTGGCGTGCAGGCTTTGAGGATCGACGATCAGCAGGAGGGAGCGATTGAAATCATGAAGGAGCTGCCCGGCATGCGCATGCGATCCCAGCCATCTCCTGATGACATGCAAGAATCTCTGTGCCCCCATAGCGCTAGAGCATAGCAAAGCAGGATTGATCATAGAAAGAATCAATGGCAAAATCGCATCCGTCAGCAATCCCGGCGGCCAGGAACCTCCAATTGTCACCGCCTGAATCTCATCGAAGTGTGTAACCTGTTACTCAGAGCGGGTATTCACTTTCCCACCTGGATCGAAAATTGTCTGCAAAAAGAAGATTTGCTAACTGGCATCACACTTGCATGGTTCTTGGATAAGGCAAATGCGTGAAAGGGCGTGCAAGGGCTCATTCCGAGCCTCGACTTCTTTGCCGCACTGAAGGGCCATTGTCGAGAAACTGGTTTCATCCGACTCCAGAGGTTAGACTGGGATTGGCCCTCGTGGAGGAACAGGCCGTGATTGAAGCCAGAAACCTCACCAAACGCTATGAAGATGGGATCTTGGCCCTGGATGCCTTGAACCTCACTGTAAATCCCGGCGAACTGTACTGTTTGTTGGGGGCCAACGGCGCCGGCAAGACAACCACCCTGAACCTCTTCCTCAACTTTATTCAACCCACCCTGGGCTATGCTCTGATCAACGGGATCGATGTGGCGCAAAATCCTCTGGCCGCCAAGGAAAACGTCGCTTACCTCTCGGAGAACGTTTGCCTCTACAACAACTTCAGCGCCCGCCAAAACTTGGAATATTTCGCCACCTTGTCAGGACAAGACGGAAGAGGGCGGCAAGGCTATCATGGCATTTTGAGAGGAGTCGGCCTGCCGGAACGCTGCTTTGAGCAAAAGATCAAAGAATTCAGCAAAGGGATGCGCCAGAAGCTTGGGATCGCCATTTGCATGCTCAAGGATACACCGGCTCTGATATTGGACGAACCCATGTCCGGGCTGGATCCCCAAGCCAGCGCCGACGTTATGGAAATCCTGATGGAGCTGCGGGACAACAATAAGGCCATCCTTATGTCCACTCACGACATTTTCCGGGCTAAAGAGATGGCCGACCGGGTGGGAATCATGAAAGAAGGGCGCAAAGTCATCGAACGAACCCGTGACGACCTCAAGTTTGAAAACCTGGAACGGCTCTATTTGGACTACATGCGGGGGGAATCGACGGTGGTGCTGCCCGACGAAGATGCGCTCGGCGCCGATTCGCGCCGGGCCTCCTCCACCTTTTACACGGCTTCGGCCAGGACGAAGTTCGTATGAAGCCATCCGCCGCCAGAGTGACCTGGACGATCGCACGGCGGGAATTGGCCGATCAAGCGTCCAGCTTGCGATTCCTGGCCATCCTGATTTTGGTGCTCCTCATGACGCCCTTGAGCATCTACGTCGGCGTCAAAGACTTTCGATCCCGTCAGGCCGATTATCAGCGGCTTCTCGACAGGCAGCAGGAGTTCTTGAGAACCCACTCAGACCAGGTTCTCGGCTATGACGCCGACACCACTGCGGTCAATGAACTGATGGTGCTGCGCGTGCTGCGTGCCCCGCAGCCCCTCAGCATCCTGGTGCGCGGAATGGACGGGGCCCTTCCCATCTACTGGGACTTCTCGGAGCTGGGTGTCCAGCCCGGCCCCCCCGCCACAACGATCAGCCGCTTGGCCGATACCTTTCATCACCTGGATTTTGAATTCTTGATCCGGGCGGTGCTGGGCTTGCTGGCCGCCCTGCTGGGCTACGACGCGGTCGTGGGAGAAAAGGAAGCTGGGACATTGCGCGCCGCCCTCAGTCAACCCATATCCCGGCGGGTCTTTTTCACGGGGAAGCTGCTGGGCGGCGCAATCACCCTGCTGCTGGCCTTGGGCCTGGCCTTTGCCATTGCCTTGCTTTGCTTTCTCTGGATGGGGCCGGCAGAGTTCCTCGACTGGGATGCCTTCAACAAGCTGGGACTGATCGGCATCATCTCCGCCGCATACCTCGTCTGCTTCTACCTGTTGGGATTGATTGTCTCTTCGTTGGCTTCCTCGCAAAAAACATCGCTGCTCGTCACCCTGGTGACCTGGTTCCTGCTGGTCCTCACCGTGGCGCCCGTGGCAACCTTGATTGCCCGGGCTGCCGTCCCGGTGGAATCCTTTTTAAGCCTCTCCGACAGAAAGGAACAAAAGGGAATAGAGATCAGTGACAGGACGGCCAAGGAGATGGGCAGAATCTACCGCAAGGTGACCGGCGCTCGGGAAGCGGATATGTCCATGGGGCTTGCCCATGAGAACCGGGATGCGCTGAGAGACGAAATCCTGCCCGCCCGCCAGGACTTTCTGAGGGACAGGCGCGACATGCTGGATACCGAGCAGGACCGATTCGAAGAGCTGCAGAAAAAACAGCACTGGATCGCCCATTCGATCATGATGCTCAGCCCGGCTTTGGCTTTCGCCAACGCCTGCACCGACCTGGCGGGGACCGGAGACAATCACTACCTGAGCTGGCAAAGTGCCATCGAGCGCTACTACCAGCAGCTGGAAGAGGAGCTGTTCGACAACCCCCCCACCGTCATGATCGACAAGCCCGGCATCGGTGTCGAAGTCGATGAGAGCGTGATCGAGCGCTATCCCTATCTACCGGGACCCTGGTCGATCTTC
>JANQFM010000448.1 GCA_028277865.1 Acidobacteriota bacterium | reverse complement strand
CCACCGCGGCCGCACCAATCAACCGGCTTTCGTGGCCTTGGTGGGCCAAAAGCTCTCCGAAATCCGCCAGCAGTCCCCCAACAGCATCGCCGCCGCCACTAGCGCTAACTTCCAGCGGCTTTTCCTGGAACGGAAGGCTGAAAGGATGTAAGACTGAGAGACTGTAAGGCTGTACGCCAGCCCGCTTGTGGGATTGCGCTGAGCACGGACAGCGATTATAACCAGCGAGGGATCCGCAGGGATCTCACGCAAAGCCGCAAAGGCCAGAAAAAAGGCCTTCTCTTTCTGTCTTTGCGCTCTTCTCCTTTGCGCCTTTGCGTCTTTGCGCGAAACTCTTTGAGGACTTCCATGACCCGAGCCGAAAAAGCCGCCAGGATCGTCCGGATCCTCAACCAGCTTTACCCGATGCCCCCCATCCCTTTGCGCCACGACGACCCGTTTACATTGCTGGTAGCCGTCGTGCTGAGCGCCCAGACGACGGACAGGAAAGTCAACGAGGTCTCCCCCATCCTCTTCTCCCGAGCCGCAACGCCGCAGGAGATGGCTGAGATGGAGGTGGAGGAGATCCGAGACATCATCCGCACGGTCGGCCTGGCCCCCACCAAGTCCAAGAACCTTAAGGCACTGAGCGCACAACTGGTTTCCGAGCACGCAGGAAAAGTCCCTGCGGACTTCGAGGCGCTGGAAGCGTTGCCGGGCGTCGGCCACAAGACCGCCTCGGTGGTGATGGCCCAGGCCTTCGGCGTCCCGGCGTTTCCTGTCGACACCCACATCCACCGCCTGGCAGCCCGCTGGAGCCTCTCCAACGGGAAGTCGGTTGAACAAACGGAGCGGGATCTGAAGCGGGCCTTCGACCGTTCGATGTGGAACGACTTGCACCTGCAGATCATTTACTTCGGCCGAGAGCACTGTCCGGCACGGGGGCATGATCTGACCCGGTGTCCGATTTGTAGCTGGGCGGCGTCCAAAAAGCGGATTCGGGAGGAGGCTCGGCGCCCGAGGTAAGGGCTCAAATTTCGGCATCTGCTTTGCTGTCCAGCCTATTTTCCACCCCAATGAGAGGATGTGGTGTCTAATTTCGTTTGTAGGGTTGAATCGGCCACTGATGTCGAGTACATTGGGTCGTACTGGGGAAGGGAGGCTGAATCCGTTTCACCATTCCCAAACAGTTGCTGGAGCAGCATGATGTAGAAGAAGTCCCGGTTGGCTTCGATGCATTGGAATCCTTGCGGAGGTGTGGAGCACAAGGCACTTTCGGTGGCTTTTGGAGGCACGTTTGCCGCACGGCGGCATTCCCGATCGAGGGCAACTCGGCACCTCACTCTTGGAGGAGGAGATCTCTTCGAAATTTGGAGTCAAAATAATGACCGAACAGGCAAGTCGTAATCTAAAGCTCGCAAGTACATTTGGCACCTTCATCAACGCCTTGGGCTTGGCGTTGGGCTTATGGCTGATTGACAAGAATCCCAATTTGGCCGTCATTCTGGTTGTGGCAAGCATCGTCCTCTACGCATTCTTGCGTCTTGCTGTTGGATTCGTCGAAGCGGTGTGGGGAGAAGTGGACGTGCCTGGCCCAGGTGGCGGGGGAGGCAATGGCAATGACGAATCCCGTCGCCTGACAGATTATAAGGCCGAGGTTATCTTCAAGGAGAAATAGAAGATAAATCTCGTGAAGATCCAACCTCGGACTGCGATTGCGAGGCATTGATGAAGAAGAAGGTCAGCAATCCGCATCAGGACTTTGCCAATCTGCTCCTGATCGTCCTCAAGTTTTTGCTAGTCATCATCATTGGGCTGCAGGGGCTCTTAAGGCAGCTGGGACTGGAACCCGACCAAATTACGGGCATCGTGAACGCCACGCCTACCGAACAGCTCTCCGACGGAGAATTCCGGCTCTCCTTCTACGCCCTTTACTATGCACCCGGTGCCGACTTCGAGGCCGTTGACTACAGCCTGGAAGCCACTCCCTGGAAGTGCTGGCAGGACTGTGCGATCAGTGATGAAGAGTGGGACGCTTTGAAGGCTGCAGAATGGGAGAGTGGAAACGGGGAGAGCCTTCTTCCCAAGAGCTGGGTCAAGTTGGAGACTCGTTACCTGACCAAATACGGCAAGCCGGACGCCAGCCGAAGCCTGACTCAGCAGCAGTCGTCTACCGCCCCGGCAAGCGACGGCGATCAAGCAACGCCCTTGGAAATGGACCAGGGCCAGTCGCCAATCGATGACTCGACCCCTCAGGAATCGCCCGGCGAGCGTCCCAGCGAGATCTTTAACCAAGTGTTTCAGTTAAGAGCGTCCGATGAAACCCGGGATCCTTCCCAAGGCACCTACCAGGTGATCTACCGGGTGACTTTTGTGGAGGGGAACAACTCGGGGAAACGCCACTCACATTGGGCTCGGGACAGCGGAGGCCAGGGGCTTCGGGTCATTTACAGTCCCGGCGAAGAGGAGTGGCGGCTGGCGCCGATCCAAATCGTCCGGGGGCGTTCGGCGGAGTTTCCGCCAGAACTTCGAGCCTTTCAGCTGGCGACAGTCGAGCCCGATACGCGCTTGCAAATACCGACCAGCAACAGCGCTCCCGTTCTTCAAATCAGCAACTATCGGGGCCTTACGCGCAACAGCTTCGAAGAAAGGCTTCGCATTACGACCCGGGTCGGTAGCAAATCAGTGCAGGAGAACTACTTCGAGATTGAGGGCTCCGATCAGAAAGTCGATATCTCCGACGCCAGGTTCCAGAGATTTGATCCCGTGAGCGGGAACTATGTACGAGGGGAATTCAAGGATCTGAGCGCCGGAGATGCAGTTTATTTCGAGTGGGCCGAAGGGGACGGAGGCAATGCCAGCCTGGTCCGCTATGGCTCGGAGGTGATGACCATTGCTCCGGTCGTTGTGGAGGAGAACCTGCCTCCCCG
>JANQFM010000433.1 GCA_028277865.1 Acidobacteriota bacterium | reverse complement strand
CTCCCGGCTGGTGGTGGGTTTGACTGTCGTGGCTTTCGGGACCAGCTCACCCGAATTGGCGGTCGTTTTGACCTCCAATCTGACGGGCCAATCGGACCTTTCGGTGGGCAATGTGGTGGGCAGCAACATTTGCAACGTGCTGCTCATTTTGGGGTTTTCGGCCGCCATTGCACCGTTGGTGGCTTCGCGGCGGCTGATTCGCCAGGACGTCCCCGTCATGATCCTGGTCTCTGCGGCAATGTATCCGCTGGCTGCCGATGGCCTGGTCAGCCGTTGGGAAGGCTTGCTGCTCTTTGTCTGCTTGCCGGCCTACACTATCTGGCTCATTCGCAAAAGCCGCCGAAGCACTCGCCGGGAACGCCTCAAGCGTCAGCAGCAAGAGGCCGGCTACACCGAGCCTCCCAAAGCCACCGCCAGAGATGTCCTGGTCGACCTCTTGCTGATTGCAGGCGGCTTGGCGCTGCTGGTCATCGGGTCCAAGTGGCTGGTCAACTCGGCTGTACAGATGGCGGAGATCTTTGGAGTCCAGGAATTGATCATCGGGCTTACTGTCGTTGCCATAGGCACTTCGCTGCCCGAACTGGCCACTTCGGTCGTCGCCGTCATGCGCGGCGAGAGGGACATCGCAGTGGGCAACGTGGTGGGCAGCAACGTATTTAACATCCTATTGGTCTTGGGCCTCTCCTCAGCCCTGAGCCCCGGCGGAATAGCTGTCACCAGGCACGCCATCCAATTCGACATCCCCGTCATGATCGCCGTGGCCTTGGCCTGCCTGCCCATCTTCTTCATCGGCTACAGAATCGCCCGCTGGGAAGGATTCCTTTTCCTGCTTTACTTCGTAGCCTACAACCTTTACCTGGTGCTGGACGCCGTCAACCAAGACCGGGCTCTTTCCTGGCTCCGCGACGTGCTGGCCGTTTTCGTCATTCCACTGACGGTGCTAACGTTGTTGATCCTGACGGTGCGCTGGTGGAAGAAGGAAAACAGGAAATGAGCCGATCAGGCCGATTCAGGAGCTGGTTCGGCGCCAGGGCTTGAAGGCGTTGTTCAGATCTCCCAAAGCAGGCCTTAGTTCGGGGAGATGCCTGAGCAGAACGGAGGACATGTTGCTGCCTTCGATCCAGTCGATGCCGGTTTGAGTGTAGAGCTCGGGCCCGTAGTCCTGAGACAGGAAGCGGTCGCTCTTCAGCCGCCGCGAAGCCATCAGGATGAAGATCCGGAAAGCCGTGTCGCTGAAGCCGAAGCCCGGAGGTACCGGTTCCGCATACATACCCACCATCACATCGACCCGGTTGATGTCATTGTCGTAGATTCGGCGCAGCTCTTCCCGCCACTGCTCGTTGTCAGTCAGCTCCTCGAAGGAATCGACCGGGTCGAGGTGCAGCAGTCGGCGAAAGCGGTTGTAGCGCGGCACTCCGCGCTCGCGGTCCCTCAAAATGTCCACCGCGGCCAGATCGATAGTGGGTCCGTTTTCCCGTTCCAGCTGCTGAAGGAAGCGGGGAAAGTTGTGCAATGTGACGGCCCCGGGGTGGGCGATGCCGAAGGAGTAGATTGCGTTGGCCAGGGAAACCTCATTCAAGAGGGGCCGGGCGTGACGGTCCGCAACCTCGGGCAGGGTCTTTTCCGCCAGCAAGGCATCGTCGGCCAAAGAGCGGAAGATGAATTCGTCGGGCATTAGCGGGTGCATGCGATAGACGGCCACGAACTCTTCGGTCAGGGAGTAGGGCACTCCATGGTGGTCGGTCTCCGAGCCCGGAATGCCGCTGATAATGTCGCTGTCGCTGAAACGGCCTTTGTTTGTGAGCTTCTCCTCTCCAGCCAGGCCCCACCAGTTGGCAGGCACGCCCACTTCCGTGATGGGATGTGCGAGGATGGCGGGAGTCCACTCGACAGTATGAATCTTGGCCATCAGTGCTGCGTTGATCAATCGGGCCTTGACGAACAGCTCCTCGTCCGACCAGCCGGGATGCTCCTGCTTGAGGCGGTCGCAGATGGCGTTGTGCTCCCAGGTGAAGAGTGTGTGCAGCAGGCTCAGGCCGATCCACCAGTTCCCGGTCACTCCGCTGATGTCCACGCCCGTGTCCGGATCCAAAGGAAGCAGGTTGCCGTCTCCGACTGCCAGCTTGCCGTCCACGCCCGACCGGACCTGATCCATGATCTTGCGGCTGCTACCGTAAATCTGCGACCCGTCCCACCAGTGGGTTTCAGTGTTGAGGAAGGTCGGTATCGGGTCGTTCGAATGGGGCGAGCGGGTCGGATCCTTGGCCGTGCGGCGGATTTCCATGAACTCGCCCGGCCAGGGGTCATCCTGCTCAAGGGGGATGCGGAACGGCTCTTCCTTCCGATTCTTGCCATGGCTGAACCAGTCGTGGACCTGGAACTGGATCCAGGCGGCGGCCAGCAGGTTGAGCGTAGTGGCCGGTTGAAACTCCTGGCGGGTGAGCAGTTGCCGGCTGACTTCCCGGGGGCTGGGGGAAAGCATTTCGGCTTCCGGCTCGGGGATGCAGTGCTCCAGCGGAAAGTTGCGCCCGAAGCGGGTTCCGACGGCGCCCATGCGGGGGTTGTCCAAGTCGTTGAAGGTTCCGTCGGGGGTGCGGGCGTCCGAGTGGCGGACGCTCGGGTCGGCAGGCGGCGGCGCCTGGGGCGAGGCCACCTCGGAGGTGTCGTAAAGGTTTCGCTTGCGCAGCAAGTCGCGAATCCGCGCCAGCCGGACGAGTCCCAGAAAGTCGGGCAGCTTGTGCCAGGGAATGAACTCGTTGAAAAACGTTGTCCAGGGATCCTGCGGCCGCAACGACATGGGAGTGTCCTTTGTGGCAGGTTTCTTGCCTTCTTCAGAACTCATTTCAATCGCTCCTCGCCCGTTTTGTCGATAAAGTGAATAGTGCACACCGACCCCGGTCGGCGCAGCCCGCCTGAAGGCTTCATCCCCTCAAATGGCTGGACTCATCGCAGCATCAGGGGGGACGGAGCGGATCAGACAGCTTTCACCATCAACAAAGTTTGACTTAAATTTACGACTTGCAGCCTTTCGCCAATCTAATCCACTTTACCACACAACTCCGCTCCGCGTTATTCCAGCCGGGCAGGCATGCGGATGCCGAGCCGTTGTGACAGGGATCACACTTTCAATTGCCGCTTGGCCGATACACTCTCTCGGGATATCAGCCAAGGGGGCCCATTCGATGAGCAAGAGCGTTGAGCGGACATTGTTCGAACGTTACGACCTGAGCCAGTCACTGCTTTGCATCCACCATCAGCGCCTCGGCATCCCATCCGAGATCATCGCAGCGCCGTCAGATCATGCCGACCATCGTGAGCAAGTGAGGATTTCCCGCCGTCTAATCCGTGACTTGAAGAATCTGAGCGGCTGGATGACGACCGTACACGACGAGCAAATGCCTGTGCCTGTTGTCCAAGCGGGCTCCTTCAACGGCAAGCCGCGCACAAGCAGCGGCACCGGTTCCTTGGCGCGGCAAATCAGCCGCTTTGACCAGGACTTGACCGAAGCGGAAAAGCGCTGCGACCAGCTGCTGTCCGCTGCCCATGTCTGCCGAAATGACTTTGATCGGCTGGGCGTCTTTGTTTGCCGTGCAGTGGCTCGGCTGCACAAAAGCCGAGGTTATTCTGAGCTGAGGCGCCATTCGCGCCGGCGCGACCCGGCGACCCGGCTTATGCATTCCGCGATTCGCGCGGTATTGAAGGACCGCATTGTGCAAAGAAGGTTCGCACGGCTGCTTGCCCGGGTCATTGGTTTGGTCCGTTTGCTCGAGTACGCTGAAATCACCCTGCGCTCCCAGCCGGATCGGGCGTTGCTCACTTTGTTGATGGTCCACTCCTATTACCGATGCCGACGCCTTTTTCTGGAATTCGAGGACCTCAAGCGCTTCCTCAACCCGGATTCGCGCCTGAGGGGTACGCTGTCCTTCGCCTTGTCGGCCCTGAGGCTGGAGGCGGGACGGTCGCTCAAGAAAGAGCTGCGCCACCTGGATGCCGAGCCCGAGGCGGACGTTTTCTATGACCGTTTGGAAAGAGCGATCGGCATATTGCGCAATGGGCTGGAACAGGCTCTCTGTCAGTTGCTGGAGGGGATCGGTTCTTCGCACCAAGTCCGGGACTTGCTGGACGACCCCCAGCAGCGGCGCCGACAGGAGAGCATCCACTTGGTCGAAGACCTGCAGCAGCTTCGGCGATTGGTTCAGCAGCTACAGGACTCCGGCCCCGAATCTCACTGGAAGACCTTTTTGGAACGCCTGCAGCTCTTCAAGAAGCGATCGCTCTATTCCCTTTACCACCAGGATCGCCAAGCGGTGGAGCGGTTCGAGGAAGAGCTGCGCCACTGCACACCCGAGGCAAGAGCCTTCCATTCGCACCGGTTTCAAATCTTCTTGACGACCCTGCTGGCTCAGATCCACAATCCCGACGTCCTGACCTTCTGCGGGCTTGCCCAGCAAGGTCAGCCGGCGATCGGGGAACTTGGAGCCGTTTCTTGAGCTGAAAAGCTCTGGCGCCGGACTAGCTGTCAGAGCTTGTCGGCAACCAGCAGGATGAGGAGCAGAGGGAGGTAGATGACCGATGCCCGCATCACACGGCTGGCGGAGAGTTTGGTGCAGGATCGGGCTGCACGGGCCGCATAGCGAAGCATGACGATCCCCAGCAGCGATGCGCCGGAGAGGTAGACCCAGCCGCTCAATCCGAGAAAGAATGGGGCAGAGCTGATTCCCAGCAGCAGGAGGCTGTGAGCCAGGATGTGCCGGCCTGTGCGCCTGCCCCGGGGATCCAGTGCGGAGAGCATCCGAAATCCTCCCCGCCGGTAGTCGTCCCGGTACATCCAGGAGATGGCGTAAAAGTGGGGGAACTGCCAAAAGACGAGGATAAGGAACAGGGCGCCGGCCGGCCAATCGAGCCCGTTGCTGACCGCCGTCCAGCCCATCAGTGGCGGAATTGCGCCGGGAATTGCGCCGATGGCCGTACAAACCGGAGTCCGGGTCTTCAGCGGTGTGTAAACGAACAGATAGAGGATCGAGGTCAGGACGCCCAGCAAAGCGGTGAGGGGATTGACGGCCAGTCCCAAGTAGAGTGCTCCGCTGACCACCAGGGCAGACGTGAATCCCAGGGCGGCGGAAGGTTCCAGTTTCTTGGAAGGGAGGGGGCGATTGCGGGTGCGATGCATCCGGGCATCGGCTTCGCTCTCCAGGATTTGGTTCAGTCCCGCCGTCCCCGCGGCGATCAGGGCCGTTCCCAGCAGCGTATGTAACAGCAGCAGCATGTCCACCGAGAGCGGGGAGGCCAGGTAGAATCCCGTCAGAGTGGTGAGCAGCACCATGAAGGTGACGCGGGGCTTGGTAAGGGCAATGTAGGCGGAAATTCGCTCCGCGCTGATCGCTGCGCTGCGCGGCGCGATGACAGGCTGGATTTCACCGGGTGCGGTTCCTGCTCCCATTCAACCTCCGTGTGGATAGACCCCTTCGATTCAACCGCCGAATCGAGAATGAGACAGGCTACCCGATGGTGCCTGAGGGCTGCAACACGTCCAACTGCCGATCAGCCCGCCAGTAGCGAGATTGTCCTGTCGGCCTTCCACCGCAGCCGGTAATTGACTTGCTTGCCGTCGTCCGACTTGATCAAGACTTCGCCCAGAGGGGTGTTGCCGAACTTGGGAAGGTAAAGCGTGTATCTTCCCGGAGGGATCGAGGCGCTGGTCACCCCGATTTTCTTGTTGAACTGGACACGTGAGGTTTGAAACGACTTGCCTGATTTGCTGTTGCGCAGCTGAAAGCGCAGGTTGGCGACTTTATAGATGTCGAAGTCGCTCCCTTGATCTCTGCTGACCCGCAGCAGAAGCCGACGGGGCGCTGTGGCCAGGCGCTCTTTTTCGACCCGGTCCTCATGGCGCTTGCGAACTGAGGCCACCCGATCCCCGATGTGCTGGGAGGCAAGCTGGGCGAATCCCTCCTTGCCGCCCACCTCTGCAATCGCCTGATTGAGCGTGTCGAGCAGGACTTTGCTGTCTTTGGGCACCGCCATGGCCACGTCGATGGCGCCCAGCTCGCCGGGCAGGATCTCCAGGTGGGCCAGTCCTACGCCGGTGTCCAGGGCGTAAGCAGCCATCTGCAGGCCGTCGATGACGCCCTCGATTTCCGCCCGGCGCAAAGAGAGGAGGGCTTCATCGAGTGATGCGAAGGGTACCAGGTCGACATCCTGGTGGTTGCTGCGGACCCAGGATTCGATGGCGGTGCCTTGCCGGACGCCGATCCTGAGGCCGGAAAGCTTGTCTGCGCTGATTCGCTTGTAACTGGGATTCATCACCAGCACGAGATCGGCAGTGTAGTAGCTTTCAGTAAATGCAACCCGTTGCGCCCATTCATCGCTGATGCCGATTGCGCCGACGGCGAATTCGACTTCCCCATTTTCCACCGAGGGCAGCAGGCCGGCATACTCGCGCTTGATGTAGATGAGCTCGTTGGCTCGTGAACCCTGCGCTTGGCGGGCTGCCTTCAGCTTGTCCATGGCCTTCTTGACGATCTCAGTCTCCGGCCCGACCAGGTCTTGGCCTTGCGTGTAAAGCAAAGGCGCCTCCATCTGAACCGCCGCCACGCGGGTCATGCCCCGTGATGCGGTTCGATCCGGCGTCGATGCCACGTCACTGCACCCGATGATTGTCAAGGCCAGTCCAGACAGTGTTGCCCATGTCAGCTGCTTCTTGAAATTCATTGTCTACCAGTACCTCCCTAAAGACCCAAGAAAGCAATGTTATACACGAAACCTTGCAAGCCGGCAATCGCATCGACGGGCTGGCTGCAATCCCCCTGATCTGTCCGCATCGCGAGCGTCCCTCCCGCCAAGACAAGCTGTCTTTTTTTAGCACATCTTGCCGCCAAATGCACGAAAAAGCGTCATCAAACTCGTTATTTCTCCGCCCATCAACAGAGAATTCCACCGAATATTCATTGCAGGGCTAAGAATGCTTGTCATGACGAACGGACACGGATGCGGGGCAGTGAGCTGGAAGAGGAGTGCAGGCGGGTCGCAGCAACATCAGGCGTAAAACGGATTCTCTCCCGTCGAGTGGTCTGTTGTATCAACGACTTCGACGATTTCGGGGATCAATTCCCGGATGCGGGCCTCGACTCCCTGCTTGAGTGTGACATCGACCAGTCCGCAGCCGTGGCAGCCCCCTCCAAAACTCAAATAGACCTTGTTGTCGCGGACGCCCGTCAGGCTGATTTGCCCGCCGTGGGCCGCCACAGCCGGATTCAGTTCCGTGTCGAGCAGGCGCTGGACCTTTTCCGCCGTGTCTCCCTGCAGGTCGGGGCGCTCGCCCGATCCGATTTCAGGGGTCTCCGGCTTATTGGGATTGTCGAACTTGAAGCCGCTGCGGATAATCCGGTCTTCGTAGTCCAGGCTGGCGCCTTCCAGGTTGCGCGCGCTGTCGGCATCGACCACCACCTTCAGCCCCTCCAAGTCCAGCACTTCATCTTGATCGCCGATCTCGTCGTCGCCGATCAGTTTCAGGCCATAGGAGAAATCGGCCGTCCCGTTGGTTTGTGCCTCAACCCGCATGGCAGTCTTGGGCGGCTGCTGGCCCTCCTGGCCTTCGATAGCGGCCAGGATCTGCTCCCGAGCTTCGTCGGTGATCGTGAAGTTCACTTCTCTGGACCTCCTTCGTGGG
>JANQFM010000432.1 GCA_028277865.1 Acidobacteriota bacterium | reverse complement strand
TGCCCTTCGCTGCGGCGCAAGCAGGTCAGCCCGCACACCCTGCGCCACACGACGGCCATGCACCTGCTCCAATCGGGCAACGAACTCAGCGTGGTCAAGTCCTGGCTGGGGCACGCCGACATCAGCACCACCCACGCCTACGTGGAGATCGATATGGAGATGAAACGCAAGGCGCTGGAGGCCTGCGATCCGCCCAGGGGGGGCCGCAAAGACGCCCGCTGGCTCAGGCCAGACATCCTGCTCTGGCTCCACCAACTATCCAGAACCGGGGAATTATGTGCAGGCATCAAGGCAAGCAGAGCCTGCTGGGGAGGACTGCGCCGATGCGCTTCACATAACTGGAAGCTGCACATAGCATCGGCAAATTCATGTCGCTGGCAGCTTGAAGAGGAAACGAAGCTCGGCTTGCTTTTTTTCTCTCAGGCAGCGGGCTGTTGACGGCACAAAATCCTGTACGTTGCCCATCTAGGCAGGTTAAGTTTTGCTCGGTTGACTGACGCCGCACTCTCATATGCAACCATTAATGCCAACAGGAGTACTGTTCTGCTTGACGGACCAGGTGAAACCCTCCATAGTCGTCTCGTTATGATCGCCCGTTACACCCGCCCCGAGATGGGAGGGATCTGGAGCGACGAGAATCGCTTTCAGAAATGGCTGGATGTCGAAATCGCTGTCTGCGAAGTCTTGGCAGATCGGGGGGAAATCCCTTCGCAAGCAGTCGAAGTGATCCGCCGCAAGGCTTCATTCACGGTGGAGCGCATCCGCGAAATCGAAAGCCGGATTCATCACGACGTGGTGGCCTTCACCACCGCCGTGGCCGAGCAGGTCGGTCCCGAATCGCGCTTCATCCACCTGGGCCTGACCTCGACAGACGTGGTCGACACCGCCCAGGCCTTGCTGGTCCGTGAGGCCTCGCAGCTGATCGAGTCCGAGATCCTCAAATTGCTCGAGACGCTGAGGGAGCAGGCCTTCCGCTACAAGAAAACACCCATCATGGGCCGGACGCATGGAATCCATGCCGAACCGACCACCATGGGGCTCAAATTCGCCGTCTGGTACTGTGAGCTGCAGCGCCACCTGGAACGCTTCCGGCACGCCAGTCAGGGGTTGGAGGTGGGCAAGATCAGCGGCCCGGTGGGCTCTTACACTCACCTGCCGCCCCAGGTCGAAGAAGCGATCTGCAAGCGGCTGGGGATCGGCTGCGCGACAGTCTCCACCCAGACCCTGCAGCGCGACCGTCACGCCGAATACCTGTCCGTGCTGGCCATGCTGGGATCCAGCTACGACAAGATGGCCACCGAGGTCCGCCACCTGCAGCGCACCGAGGTGCGGGAGGCCCGCGAACCTTTTTCCAAAAGCCAAAAGGGCAGCTCGTCGATGCCCCACAAGCGCAACCCCATCCAAAGCGAAAACATCAGCGGACTGGCCCGGATCCTGCGCGCCAACGCATTGGTGGGACTGGAAAACGTGGCTCTATGGCACGAACGGGACATCTCCCATTCCTCGGCCGAACGGGTGGCCCTGCCCGACAGCACCACCCTGACCCACTTCCTGACCATCCGCCTCAATAGGGTGTTGGCCGGCCTGGTGGTCGACGAGCAGCGCATGCGCCAAAACATCGATCTGACCGGCGGCCTGGTCTATTCGGGCGCCCTCCTGTTGGAACTGGCCCGCCGAGGCGTCCTGCGCGAAGAGGCCTACAAATGGGTCCAGCGCAACGCCATGAAGGTCTGGGACGAGGGCGCCGACTTCAAGAAGCTCATCCTCGAGGATCCGGATATCGGCTCCAAGCTGTCGCGGGAAGAAATCGACAGAGCGTTCAGCCTCAAGGACAAATTGCGGCACGTGGAGGAAGCGTTCGAACGCGTGTTTGGCGGGAATTCTGGGTTCCGGGTTCCAGGTTCCGGGTTCCAGGTTCCGGAATTGGGGAAGTAGAAGGACTGAAAATGGATCATCTGCAGAGTGACAAGGGATTCGAGAAGTTGTTGGTTTGGCGGGAAGGGGTCAGCATGGCCATCGAGTTGTACAAGAAGTTGGAAAGCTGCAAGGATTTTGGACTACGGAATCAGATGCAACGCTCCGCTGTCTCGATTCCTTCAAACATTGCAGAGGGATATGATCGCGGTTCGAACAAGGATTTCATCAGATTTCTCCGCATCGCCCGAGGTTCCTGTGCCGAGTTGCGGACGCAGTGCTACATTGCTAAGAATGTCTCGGTATTGGAATTGGAAGATGCGACCCAATTCATTGAAAAAACGCGAAGAATCTCTCGAAAAATCTCTCGGCTGATCAAAGTCCGAAAAGATTTCAATTGATTTCAGAGAGCATTCTCGTTCCAAAGCCCGGAACCCGGAACCTGGAACCCGGAACCGAGGAGTGCCACATGCAAGAGATCACCCAATACCTTGAATCGAATCGTGACCGCTATCTGGATGAACTCTTCGAGTTTCTCCGAATCCCCAGTGTCAGCACAGACCCGGATCGCAAGGACGACGTTGTCCGGGCTGCCGAGTTTGTAGCCGATCAGCTTCGCTTGGCCGGCATCGACAAGGTTGAAATTGTTCCAACCGACGGTCACCCCATCGTTTACGGGGAGAAGATCCAAGACCCCTCCAAGCCCACCGCACTCGTTTACGGCCATTACGACGTGCAGCCTGTCGACCCCATCGAGTTGTGGGAGAGCGGCCCCTTCGAGCCCACTATCCGGGACGGCCACCTGTATGCGCGCGGATCGGCCGACGACAAGGGGCAGGTCTTCATCCACTTCAAGAGCGCCGAGGCCTACCACAAGCTGGGCAAGCCCCTGCCCGTCAACCTCAAGTACCTCATCGAAGGCGAAGAAGAAATCGGAAGCCCTCATCTGGAACGCTTCATCCGCGATCGTCAGGCCGACCTCAAGGCCGACACGGTAATGATCTCCGACACCGCCATGTTTGCCCGCGGAGTGCCTTCCATCTGTTGCGGGCTGCGGGGGCTGGCTTACTTTCAGATCGACGTCCAGGGTCCCTCCGGCGACTTGCACTCCGGATCCTTCGGAGGGCCGGTCGGCAATCCCGCTTTCGAGCTGGCCCGCATCCTGGCAGCGCTCAAGGATGATCGGGGCCGCGTCACCGTTCCCGGCTTTTATGACGACGTGCGGGAGCTGACCGAACAGGAGCAGCAGGAGTTCGCTTCGCTGCCCTTCGACCCGGAGGAGTTCATGAAGGAAACCGGGGTCAAGGCGCTGAACGGCGAACAGGGCTACACGCCACTGGAGCAGTTCTGGTCCCGTCCCACCCTGGAAGTCAACGGGCTGCTGAGTGGATTCACCGGCGAAGGCGCCAAGACAGTCTTGCCGGCCAAGGCCATGGCCAAGGTCAGCACCCGCCTGGTGCCCGACCAGGACTACCGCAAGATCGCAAGGCAAGTCTCCGACTATGCCCGTTCGCTGGCACCCGACTGGGTGGACGTCCAAGTCAGCTACCTGCACGGCGGCAAGCCCTGGGTGGCCAACCTGGATCACCCTGCCCTGAAGGCTGCTTCGAGGGCCGTGAAACGGGGATTCGGCAAGCGCCCCGTCTTCCAGCGCGAGGGAGGCACGATCCCCATCGTGGCCACCTTCGACGAGCTGCTGGGCGTGCCGACCGTGCTGATGGGCATCGGACTGCCCGACGAAAACGCCCATGCCCCCAACGAGCGCCTGCTGCTGGAGCACTTCTACGCCGGGATCCAAAGCGCCGCCTACTTCCTGGAGGAGTTCTCGGAGGCGTAGGAGGGGCTTCATGCAAAGAGGCAGGGAGAAGGGCTGTCACACCGCGCCAACCGGCGGCTGCCGGGAATGAAAGTCGCTCGCTCCCTGGTAGGCCCTGGCCAGTGAGAGAAGCTTGGCCTCGCCGTAGAGCTGCCCCGTGAAGGTGATGCTGGTCGGGGAGCCCTCCTTGTCGAATCCGTTGGGAAGGGCCACGGCAGGATGGCCCGTCAGGTTGGTGATGAGCAGGCTGGGGCTGAAGCTGGGCGCCACATAGGCGTCCAGGTCCTGCATCATCTCGGCCATCTTTTCCATCAGCAAGGTACGGGCGCGGTTGGCCTGAATGTACTCCACGGCGGGGATGAGGCGCGAGTGGCGAAAGACGTTGGGCCAGGCCATCCTGATTTGGCGCACCATCATCTCGTCACGGCCGGAACGGGTCAGTTCGTCGAATGTTGCGGCCGCTTCGGCGTTGAGAATGAATGAGAGCGCCTCGGCAGGGAAATCGGGCAACCGGACGGGTTTCAGATCGATCCCCAGCGAGCGCAGCGCTTCCAGGACGGCCTGGTCGTTGTTTTTTTGCTCATCGCTGCGCTGGTCTTCTTCGGGCGGTTCCAGATAGCCGACGCGCAGATCCCCGACGTCCAATGAGGCATCCCAATTGAAGGGGTAGTCGGTCACCGTGCGGTCCTTGCCGTCGGGGCCGTGGATAGCCTCCAGCACCAGGGCGCAGTCTTCCGCACTGCGGCACATGGGTCCGATCTTGTCCATGCTCCAACTCAGGGCCATTGCGCCATGCCGGCTGACCCGCCCAAAGGTGGGGCGCAGCCCGGTGACGCCGCAGCGGGTCGAAGGCGAGACGATCGATCCCCAGGTTTCGGTGCCGATCGAAAACCCCACCAATCCCGCCGCCGTGGCGGAGCCCGGCCCCGCCGAAGATCCGCTGGAGCCCTGCTCCAGGTTCCAGGGATTCTTGGTCGTTCCGTCGTACCAGACGTCGCCCCAAGCCAAGGCGCCCAAAGTCAGCTTGGCCACCAGCACGGCACCAGCCTCCTCCAGCCGCCGAACCACCGTGGCATCCTCGTCGATCACCTGATCCTTGTAGGGAGCGGCACCCCAGCTGGTCGGGTACTCGCGGGTGGACAAGAGGTCTTTGGCACCCCAGGGAACGCCGTGCAGAGGACTCCTCAGGCGACCCAGGCGGATATCGCGGTCAGCCTTGCGGGCCTGCTCCAGGGCCAGCTCTTCCGTCAGGGTGACGACACACTTCAGCTGAGGGTCAAAACGCTTGAGCCGTTGCAGGTAAAGCGTGGTCAGCTCTTCGGATGTGATCTTGCGCGAGCGCAGCAGCCGGGAAAGCCGGCTGACCGGCCAAAAAGCGATCTCCTCGCGATTGTCAGGCAGGTCCGGCGCCTTGCCTGTGCTGGGCTTGGAAGGTCTCTTTCGCTCGTCAAAGCGCATGCCCGGCAAGACCGGATTAAAGTCCAGGGCCGGAGGCACCGAATTGGAAATCGGAATCGTGCGCAGCCTCTCAAAGCTCTCCAGGTTGTCGTTGACGTCCTCCAGCATCAACTCCCGTTCCGGATCGGTGAATTCCACTCCGGCCAGTTTCTCGGCCTCGCGGATCATCTCCAGGCTGATCCTGTGCGGCTTGCCTTCCTGCCAGCGCGCCCACAACACGCCCGGAAAAAGCGTCGATGAGAGTCCGGCGGCCCCGAAATAGGCCATGAAGCGACGCCGGGTGGTTTCAGGATGCTGCCAGGGAGAAGGCGAAGTCGGTTGCGTCATTTTATTCTTCCTCAGTCAGTTCAAAGCACTTTCAGGGTACCTATTCGGTTAACCCATCCCAATTCTGGCGATTTGACGGAAGCACGTGCCATGAAGCCTGGCAAAACGCCACCGTCGGGCCTGTCCCGGCGGAGCGAATGACTGAATGGCTAGGCCGCGCCAGCGATCTCATCGCAGTCTCTGCGCATCCCCTCCCCTGCTTCGGGGCGGCATGCCGCCCCGAAGCAGGGGA
>JANQFM010000426.1 GCA_028277865.1 Acidobacteriota bacterium | reverse complement strand
GGATGGCCCGGTTGATGGCTGCGATGGCCAGGTACTCGCCCGTGCTCAGGCCCTGCCCGCGCTTAGGGCATAGGCGGTCGGCCTCCTCGACCACGCGGGCCAGCCGGCACTCCTGCCACAGCAAGCTGGGCAGGCCGAATTGGAAGACCTCGGCATGCCGAGGCGCCGGGCCGCCCCCCTCGACCGCCTGGACGATATTCTCCAGCTTTCCCAGGTACTTCTGCCAGACGCGTCGGCAGCGGCCCTCCTTCCAGGCCCACTTGGAATAGTAGTAGTAGGTGCGCCCGTTGATTTTCTTGGCTTCAAGTCGCTCCATGTCCGCCCCCCTTGTCGGGTTCCGGCCTAGTTTAGGGGATAGCACTGACAAAAGCCGCCCGTTTTCCGGGCGCTTTCGGCTACCTGATTTTAGGGGATAGGACGCAGGGCATGCAAGCTCTTTGTTTGCAGACTTTAGGAGAGATCAGGGTTGATAACTAGGAAACTCGGGCTAGGCTGCCCTCAGCTCAGAGACAAGAAGAAACCTAACCAATCAGGTTGGCGAGAGACCGCCGTTTCTGCGATTCACCCTCTCCGCTCCCCCAGCGTACCCGCACTCCCCGCCACCGGACGCGACTCAACCCAATCCAGAATCTCCGCCCTCACAAACCGCACCGTCCCCGGCCCGATCTGCCGCAGCTTGGGGAACACGCCTTTCCTTTGCCATCTCCACAGGCGTCGAGCGGGTGACTCCCGTCAGCTCCAGCACCTCTTCGATCCTCATGTACTTCGGCTGGGTTCGCATGGCGGACTCTCCTCCATCGCCTTGGTGAACTCGTGGACGTTGTGTCCCCGGACGGTCCCTTCCATCTTCCACCGCCAGCCCGACTTGGCCAGCAGACCCGCGTCGTTGGACACCCGCGAGCCCAGCTGGGTCGGGCTCGTGAAGGGCAGCTTGTGGCCCCGCTCCTTGGCCAGCCTCTCGAATCCCATCAGCAAGTACTTGGCCTGCGCCTCCAAGTGGATGCCCGTCAGCTCTCCCGCCTCGTTCTTCACCAGCGCGCCATTGACGTAGTAGACACGCTTGAACTGCTCGCTGCCCACCGCCTCCAGCTCCATGGCCAACGCGTCCAGCCAGTAGGCGGTGGGGTTCGATTCGCGGTCCCACTCGCTGGCCAGGTCCTCCTGCAACTCGATCCACCTGGTCAGCATTGCCCAGGCCTGGGCGCTCGGGGTCCGATTGGGGGTCGAGCTTCTTCAGCAGCGCCTGTCAGGATGAGCAGCATGAGCGACAGAAAGATGTTGGACCGGTCCTTGGACTGCTCGGGGAAATTGGCCTAGATCCGATGCACCAGCGTTTCGCGCTCGGACGCCATCCCCGGCAGCACTTCGTCCGCAAACAGCTTGAAGAGCCCCGACAGGATGGCGTCGCGGCGCCGCCCGATGCGTTTGAGGTGATTGCGCCGGCAGCCCATCGGACTTCCCCGCGCTGAGGACCCGGAAGATCCCCTCCTCCAGCTCCACGATGACAGGCACGGACACCCCGGCTTTTTCCGCCTCCAACAACGCCCGCTCTAGCCCGGGCGTCATCGGGGCGTTGGGCTCCGGCAGAGCCTTCAGGAAGAAAAACGCTGCGGCCAGGACGGCCAGCAGGGCGGACACGGACACAAGGCGGTACTTGGATAGGCTACTCATCTCGGTTTCTCCTTCCACAGGATTTGCGGTCTGGGCCGCCCCGGGGGGGGCGGCGGCTTGCGTGTCCCCCGCCCAGGCGAACGGGCGGGAGGGTTGTCGGCTGCCGACGGCCAGTGCGCGGATCCGAGCTCCCCGGATCCTTGATACTGCCGGGCACCGGCGACTCACGGCCGGCAACCGCCCCCATTCTCAGCTTGCCTTGCGGCGCTCCTTGGCCAGGGGGTGCTGGATGGACTCCAGCAGGATTTGCCGCGCCGCGTCCAGCCGCGAGGCAAACTCGCAATCCTCTGCCAGCCGCCTCTGATGGCGGCTCATCAGGTGGCTCAAGCCGGACTCGCTGACCTGCAGCGACTGGGCCAGGCTGCGCTGCTGCACGCCTGCAACCTCCCTGGCCAGCAAGCCGCAAACGGCCCGCGCCTCCTGCAGCCGCTTCCACTTGGAGCCGGCCAGCAGCTTGTCCTTGGGAACCTCGAAGGCCCGGCAGACGGCGTCGTAAAGGTCGTCCAGGGCCATGCGGCGAGGCATCATCTCCCGCGCCTGCCGCACGGCCCGGCGCACATACTCGTTGTCGACGGGCCCGTCAATGCCCTCGGTCCGGGGCCACACGTCGGTGACCTTGGCCTGCAGGGCGTGCAAGATCTTGAACAGGTTGTCGAGGTTGATCTTGTACCAGCCGTTTTCCAGGCAGCTGTACGATCCGGGCGCGATGCCGGTCCGAAGGGCCACCTCGCTGGAGGTCAGCCCGCGCTCGATGCGGATCTCGCGCAGGCGGTGGGCGATGAGGTTGTTGACGCTTGCGTTGTTGCTGCTCATCGAGGCTCGCTCCTTGTTTTGCTGATATTCCTTGCAAACACCGTTGCCGGGTTAGTCTCATATTGAGAGACTATTGCATGATGAATTGAGAGTCAACCCCTTCTGGCATTTTTCGCAAGAAAAGGGGATTTCACGCAAAGGCGCAGAGACGCAAAGGGAGGAAGAAGAGAAGAAGGAAAGGGAACAGGATCAGCCAGACTGACTGGCCCCCAAAAACTCTCTTCTTCTTTTCTGCCTCTCCGCGCCTCTGCGTGCCCCTCTTCCCTTGCCAAGACACCGCGCCGCCGCTACAATCCAGCGGCACATGCCCGAGACTCCCCTGGTCGAATTCCTGGCCCGCCAATTGAACCGCTTCGGCACCAAGGCCGAGTTTGCGCGGGCCTGCGAACTGGCCGAGAGCCAGGTCCACCGCCTCTTCGGAGGGGAAAGGCCGGGATTGCTGGTGATGCTCAAGGTGGCCCGCTGTTTGGGGGAGAACCCGGTCCGCCTGCTGCGCCTGGCCGACGCCCACGAGGCCGCCGACCTGCTGGCCCACTTCGTCCCCGAATCCGACCGCACGGCAGGGCCGTCCAGCAGCCGCGCCCGCGTGATGGCCCAGCGGGTGGCCAAGCTGGTGGAGCGGGGGCTGGGGCCGAGGCTGGAGGAGGCGGTCCGCAACCTGGAGGTCCCCTGGCAGGCCGGGCGCCCCCAGTTCGAGGAGACGCTGCAGCTGTGCGGCGCGGAGCGGGGAGCGATGGTCCTGTCCCATGCGGGGAATCCCTGGGATGTGGTCTACAGCCGGGGCTGCTCGCCCGATGATCTGGTGTCGCTGCGCGAGGCTCCGGGGCCGGGATGGAAGATGTCGCAGGTCGAGGTCAGCAGCGTGACCGCGCGCCTTTACCTGCACGAGCCCAGCCGCATCCCCGCAGCCCGGGTCAACGTCTACCTGCACCTGGCCGGCGCCACCTTCGCCATGTTCCTGTAGGGAGAAGGGGAGGGGGGAGCCACAGAGGCACCGGGTACACTGAGACCAGAACGCCTCTCTGTGCCCTCAGCGCCTCTGTGGCCATTTCAAGGGGCTGGAGTCACAGGATTTCCTTCTTCTTGCAGCATCTTTGCGATTCGACGACCTGACCGTTCTCGGTCACGATGCAACCGAATCCGTCTGTGGCTGCGCAGGTTTGGCCGGGGTCCGCGCTGCACTCCACCTCTTCCGTGCTGCAGCCGGGGCAGTCTGCCTTGCAGCTTGCCGCAAGGAGAGGCGTCACCAAGACCCACAAATTGACGGCAAGCAAAGCGCACACAAAGAATGCCTGGAGAATGTTCCTTCTCTCCTGCATTTCCTTCCTCCTATGGTTCGGCGAATCCTTCTTGATTTCACAATTAAACGATCTATGGAGCTTTTTGCCAGGCTATCTCATCTGCGTATTTATAGCAAGGGAAATTGTGAAAAATTGTTTATTCAGGAACTCTACTCACAGCGCAAGGCCTGAACGGGATCCAGGCGGGAGGCGCGCAGGGCCGGCAGGGTGCAGGCGGCCAGGGCTGCCGACAGCACCAGCAGGGCGACCGCAGCGAAGGTCCAGGCGTCGGTCGGGCCGATGCCGAAGAGCTGGGCCGACAGGTAGCGGCTCAGCCAGGACGCAGCAAGCAACCCCAGCCCCAGGCCGGCCAGGGTCAGCCCCAGGCCCCGTCGCATGATGAGCAGCAGCGCGTCGCGGGACTGGGCGCCGCAAGCCATGCGCAGGCCGATCTCCCCGCTTCGCTGCGTCACCAGATAGGAAAGCAGGCCGTAGACGCCCACCAGGGTGAGGACGGCGGCCAGTCCGGCAAAGGCGCTGAGGGCCTGGGCAAGGAAGCGCCGGCTGGATTCCGAGTCAGGGATGACCTGGTTCATGGGCCGGATTTGCTGGACCGGCTGCTCCGGGTCGATGGACCAGACTTTGCTGCGCAAAAGATCCGTCAGCGGCTTCAGGCCCAGCTGCGAGCGGACCAGCAAGGCCAGCGAAGGCTGCGGGCTTTGAGTGAACGGGAAGTACATCTCCGCTTCGGCCGGCCCCAGCCCCGTGTAGCGGATGTCGGGCACCACGCCCACGATCGTCCGCCAATCCGAGTTGTGGGGCTGGATCCTGCGGCCCAGCGCATCTTGGCCCGGGAAGTGCCTCTGCACGAAAGCCTGGTTGACAATTACCACCGGCGTCGAGGCCTCATTATCCGACCACGCAAAGCCCCGGCCATGAACCAACGAAAGGCCCAGAGTGCGGAAGAAGCCCGGAGTGACCGTCCTGTGGGAGGTCAGTTCGCGGCTTTCGCCGTCCTCCATCCGAAAGCTGGATCCCCGGCTCCCGTTGAAAAGCAGTGGCGTCATGCCTGCCGCCGAACGCACCTGCGGGCCTTCCAGCTGCTCCAGCAAAGCCTGATAGAAACCGAGGCGCTGAGACGCCTCCGGATAGCGGAACCTGGGGAGAGAGATTTGCAGGGTGACGAGATTGTCGGTCGGGAATCCAGGATTGCTCGGCAGGGCCAGCGACAGGCTGCGCAGCAGCAGCCCAGCACCGATGAGCAGGATCGCCGACAAGGCCACCTCGACCACGATCAGCAGGCTGCGCAGACGGCTGGAGCTGAGTTCGCCGCGGCCGCTGGAGCCGTACCCGTCGCGCAACCCCTGCAGGGAGGGCCGCGAAACCTGAAGCGCCGGCGCCGTCCCGAAGGCCAGCCCTGTCGCCATTGTCACCGCCAGGCAGAATCCCAGCACCCGCCAGTCCATCAGGGGCGCCTCGGGCCCGGCAATCCGGGGAGGAAGCCAGCCGGCCATGGCGCCCGTGCCCAGCCAGGCCAGCAGCAGTCCGGCAGCACCTCCCGTGGCGGCCAGCAGAAGGCTTTCCGTCAGCAGTTGCCGAACCAGCCGTCCGCGTCCGGCGCCCAGCGCCGCCCGGACCGCCATCTCCCGTCCCCGCGCCGCCGAACGGGCCAGCA
>JANQFM010000407.1 GCA_028277865.1 Acidobacteriota bacterium | reverse complement strand
TGGGGAGGGATGTCAGGCTCTTCTGGTATTATAAACCTTTTTAAATCAACGACATCCTGGCAGGGCGATATCCCATTCCCGGACGAGAACTAGCTAGGTCTATGAAGAGCTGCGTCCCCATTCCAATCAGTCCGATAAGATCTCTCTTTTCTTAATTCGAGATTGAACGTTCCGCAACTCGGGCAGGACTCACCCAGCAGAACCAATCGGTTTGCCGGCGGGCCGATGATGCTTCCCTCATTTCCTGTCGGCAAGCCAACTTAAACCTTAATGGAGGAAATCATGGGACTGGCAAGACTCAACATTTTTGTGTCCGGCCTGGACGACCCCTGTCGAGTCAGCAATCGGACCTGGTATGTGACAATCTACAACTGTGACGGGAGTGTCCTGGAGTGGTGCAACCGTCGATACGTGGTCCTCAGAGCACCTTGCGGACACGTGCAGGTCAGGGTTCCGCCGGGCTGCTATTACATCAAGGCGGTTTGGAGCTACACGGTTGTGGAGCCAAACCGGATCTATCGCGCCAACCACTTCACCGACGCAGCCATCGTCACCGCCTGCTGCGAACAGGTTTCCTGCGTCAAGCTCTTCAACCCCAGGGCGCACCGCTGCGGCCTCATCTACGTCCAAGCCCTTCAGGATCTGGTCCGCCAGAAAGCCATCGATCCCGATCAGGCAAAGCGTGCCATTGAGGCCGTGCATGGGACGGCTGAGGCCATCGGGGCGGCAGACAAGCCGTTTGAACTGGGCCACCTCGATGAGATCGAAGAGCTGGTCCGGCGTCAGGAAGAAGAGGAGGGTACCGCCGAACAATAGCCTATGTCAGATTTGGCAGCGTCGGGCAACCGGCGCTGCCCATCGCCCCACCGAGGCAAGCTCGGGCGGTGGCGCACGAAGACCCAGACTCGTTCTGGCTTCTAAAAACAGGCTCCACCGGGACAAGCCCGGCGGCGGCCTTGTGTTTTTCAGCAGAATCCAAGACACGGCGCTGCCTCGGTCGCGACGCCTTGTCAGAACGGCGCTTGCGGCCCCTCGCGACGCCAACCCGTGAGAATCCGGGCTAGCCACACTCCATTGATCACTTGGAATTTAAAAAGCCTGTAGTATTATTAAGGAACGGTAATGGGACGGTTCGACTCGTGGGCCTCGATCCAGGTCGCAGGAGCAGGGCATGCAGGAATTCGAAAGGCTGGAATCAGAGGTGCGCAGCTACTGCCGCTCCTTTCCGGTCGTCTTCAAGCAAGCAGTCGGCTGCCGGATGATCGATGAGCAAGGACGAGCCTACCTCGACTTTTTTGCGGGCGCCGGAACCCTCAACTACGGACACAACAATCCCCGCTTCAAGCGAAGGCTGCTGGAATACTTGCAAGGGGACGGCATCGCCCACGCCCTGGACCTGTACACGGCCGCAAAGCGACAATTCCTGCTCCGTTTCAATTCGGTTGTCCTCCAGCCGCGTGCCATGGAGTACAAGCTGCAATTCCCAAGCCCCAGCGGCTGCAACGCGGTGGAGGCAGCTCTGAAGGTGGCCCGCAAAGTCACCGGACGCCAAAACATCGTCTACTTCGCCAACTCTTTTCACGGCATGTCGCTGGGAGCGCTGTCGGTGACCTCCAACCAGCTCAACCGAGCGGGTGCCGGAATTCCTTTGGCCCACACCATGCCCATGCCTTTCGATGGTGATCTGGGATCCGCATCCGATTCGCTCGATCATCTTGAGGCCCATCTGAAGAGCGCCGGCGAACTGCCGGCCGGCGTAATTGTCGAAACCATCCAGGCCGAGGGCGGAGTTCGAGCGGCCCGCTTCAAGTGGCTGCAGCGCTTGGAGAAGCTGACCAAGAATTACGGGATTCCCCTCATCGTAGACGACATTCAGGCCGGATGCGGTCGCACCGGACCCTTCTTCAGCTTCGAGGAGGCGGGAATCCGCCCCGACCTGATCACCCTTTCCAAGTCGCTTTCCGGATTCGGCCTTCCCATGTCTCTGCTGCTGATCCGGCCCGAATTTGACCTTTGGAAGCCGGGCGAGCACAACGGCACATTCCGAGGCAACAACCTGGCTTTTGTGACGGCTGCCGAGGCTCTGAGCTATTGGGAAGACGACAGCCTGTGCCGTTCGGTGCAGGAAAAGGGCCAACTCGTGCGCCGCCGCCTGGAACAGATTGCCGATGCCTTTCCGGAGGCAAAGCCGCAGCCACGGGGCAGAGGACTGCTGCAGGGAATCGCTTTTGCTCAGGAAGACTTGGCCGGAAAGGTGGCCAGGGAAAGCTTCCGTCAGGGGCTGATCATTGAAACCTGCGGACCACAGGGCGAGGTTCTCAAGTTCCTGCCGCCGCTTGTCATCGAGGACGAGGAGTTGCAGGAGGGGCTGGACATTGTGGAGTCGGCGCTGAAGGCGGTCACGGAGGGGTCGGCAGCAGCGGTCTGAGGGATTTCACGCCAGGACGCAAAGAAAACGCCAAGGGATGTCGGAAAAGCTTTCTCAGTTTTCGAACAAGCTGTCGCCGGAAAGGCGCAAGCTCCTGCACTTGATGCTGCAGGAAAAACGGCGCAAAAAGGCTTCGGCCAACGGCGACAAGCCCCAAGAGGCCATTCCCCGGCGCGACCCATCGCTGTTGCCTCCGCTTTCCTTCGCCCAGCAAAGGCTCTGGTTCATACAGCAGCTGCAGCCCGAAAACGCCGCCTACAACATCCCTTCGGCCGTTCGCCTGACGGGGCGGCTGGACGAAGCCCTTTTCGAGGGGGCTCTCAACCGGACAATTCAGCGCCACGAATCCCTGCGTACCACTTTCGTCCTCAAAGAGGGGCAGCCGGTGCTGCAGATCGCCTCGCGTTGGAGGGTGCGATTGCCGTTGGTCGACCTGGAACGGCTCTCGCCCCAACAGAGGGAGTCCCAGACCCAGAAGATGGTCGACCGGCTCTCGCGGACCCCCCTGGAATTGGCCAAGACGCCTCCCTGGCAGGCTGCGCTTTACCGGCTCACGGCCCAAAACCACGTTTTTCAGGTGGTTTTGCACCACATCATCTCAGACACCTGGACCACCGGGGTCTTCTTCCGCGAAATGGCGGGCCACTACCAGGCAATGACGCAGGACAGGCCCTCGCCCTTGCCTGAGCTGCCCGTCCAGTACGCCGACTACGCCATCTGGCAGCGCAGCGCCCTGAAAGAGGATAGCCGCCGCCGCCAGATCGAGTACTGGAAAAGGCGTTTCGAGGGTGCCCTGCCCCTTCTGCCGCTGCCTTCGGACCGGCCCCGCCCACCCTTGCAGTCCTTCCGCGGCGGGCGGGTCTTCCTGAATCTGCCACCCCGCTTGACCGGCCCCATCAAGGACCTCAGCGCAAGCTGCAACGCCACGCTCTTCATGACCCTGATGGCCGCCTACCAGACTCTGCTCTTCCGCTACACCGGCGAGACGGACATTCTGGTGGGTACCCCCATGGCCAACCGCAATCGGGTGGAACTGGAAGACCTGGTCGGTTTGTTCGTCAACACCTTGGTCATCCGCAGCAGCGGCTTTCGGCACAATCCCCCCTTTACCGAATTGCTGGCCCAGCTACGCGAAGCTACTCTGGAAGGTCTTTCCAACCACGAAGTGCCCTTCGAACGAGTGGTGGACGAGTTGAATGTGGAGCGCGACACCAGCCGCAATCCTGTCTTCCAGGCTCTTTTCGCCTTCCAGAACGTCCCCATCCCGCAGCTGGTCGCCGAAGGGCTGACCTTGAAGCGCTATGAATTCCGCGAAACCACCGCCCGGCTTGACCTGGAGCTGGACATGCAGGAGATGCCCAGCGGCTTCGTAGGCTGGATCGGCTACAACGCCGACCTTTTCGACCACACGACCGTCCAGCGCATGGCCCGCAATTACGAGGTCCTGCTGAGCAGCATCGTCAAACGCCCCGAAACCCGTGTCGGCGAACTGCCCCTCATGACCCCGGCCGAGCGCCATCACCTGCTGATCTCCTGCAATGACACGGAGGCGGACGTTGCGGCAGAGGCGACGCTGACGGAATTGTTCGCGGATCAGGTTGGAAGCAGCCCGGATGGGGTGGCGGTTGTTGGAGAGGGCGGAGTCCAAGGTCCAAGGTCCAAGGTCCAAAGTCAGGAGAGGGAATCGCAGATCGCTGTTCGCAGTTCCGGGACCCGGAACCTGGAACCCGGAACCTCTGCTTCTTCCAAGACCTTGGACCTTGGACCTTGGACTTTGGACTCCGCTCTCCCCTCCCATCTCTCCTTCACCGAATTGGAGCGCCGCTCCAAGCAGTTGGCGGCGCGCCTCAATCTCAGCGGGGTCGGCCCTGACTCCCTGGTTGGGCTGTGCTTGGGACGCTGTCCCGAGGCGGTGACTGGCATTTTAGGGATTTTGAGGGCGGGCGGCGGGTATCTGCCCTTGGACGAAAAATTTCCCCTGCAACGGCTGAGCTACATTCTGCAGGAAGCCCAGGCGCCGTTTGTGGTGACCTGGAAAGCGCTGGCCGAGCGGCTGCCGGAGGGGGCGGACAAGGTCTTTTTAGACGAGGTGGACGAAACGGAGGGCTCGGGCTGGCGTCCGCCTCCAATCCATCCCTACAACCTGGCCTATGCGCTTTACACATCGGGATCGACGGGGAAGCCGAAAGGGGTGCTGGTTCCGCATCGCCCTGCGGTCCATCTGATGGCAGCGCTGCGCCGCCTGGTCGAGCCGGGACGGACATCGCCTCAGCGGGCCAGCCTCAACGCTCCCCTGGTCTTCGACCCTTCCGTCCAGCAGTGGGTGGAATTGCTGTGGGGCAATTGCCTGGCCACGGTCCACGACGAGGCGCGCCTGGACGCCCAGGAGTTCCTCCGCTTGATGGAACGGCAATCCATGGATGTGGTGGACTGCACCCCCACCCAGCTGCAGGCTTGGGTCGATGCAGGGCTGCTGGAGCGTCCTCAGGCGCGGGGCATGACATTCTTAGTTGGAGGCGAACCGCTGCCCCGCAGGCTTTGCCAGCGCCTTGCCGACAGTCTGCAGGTGCGTGTCTACAACGTCTACGGCACCTCCGAATGCGCTGTTGACGACACGAGCTGCCGCATCAGCGCCCACTTGCCGGAGCCTCTGCTGGGATATCCGATCTCCAACAGCCGCATCCACTTGCTGAACCGGCGCGCAGAGCCGGTCCCCCTGGGTGCAGTCGGAGAGCTGTGCATTGCCGGCCAAGGCCCGGGTCGCGGCTATCTGGGACGCCCCGCCAGGACGGCCCTGAGCTTCTGCCCCGATCCCTGGAGCCCCCGCCCCGGCGGACGCCTTTACCGAACCGGCGACCTGGCCCGACGCCGTTCCGACGGACGCCTGGAATTCCAGGGCCGCAACGACTTCCAGGTCAAGGTGCGCGGCTACCGCATCGAGTTGGGTGAAGTCGAAGCCGCCCTGGCTGGGATGCCGCAGGTTGAGGATGCGGTAGTGGTGGCCAGGGATGGGCGGCTCATCGGCTACGTGGTGGGGGGAGAGGGAGAAGGAGAAGAGGGGAGAAACCGCAGAGAGCGCGGAGGAAGAACGCAGAGAGACGCAGAGAAGTCTTCTCAGCGACCTTTGCGTCCCCTCTCTGCGACCTCTGCGGTTGACTCCCCCTCCCTCCGCAACCTCCTCCAAGCCCAATTGCCCGAGTACATGGTCCCCTCTCTCATCATCGAGCTGGACGCCCTGCCCCTCACACCCAACGGCAAAGTCGACCGCTCGGCACTTCCCGAGCCGGACAGCCGGCGGCCCAGCCTGCAAGCCGAGTTCGTCGCCCCGCAAAGCGATCTGGAGCAGTCCATCGCCGAGATCTGGAAGAAAGTGCTGGGGCTGGACGACGTGGGGCTCAACGACAACTTTTTCGACTTGGGCGGGCATTCCATGCTGCTGACCCAGGTTCACAAAGAGCTGCAGGAACTGGCGCCCCAGCTAACCCTGGTCGATCTCTTCAAATACCCCACCATCGGGGCATTGACCGGATTCCTGAGCGGCGAATCGGGGCTTTCCCAACTGGATCAAAGCCGCCAAAGGGCCGCAGCCCGGCAGCAAGCCTCCCAATCCAGCCAATCCGATGTGGCCATCATCGGCGCCGCCCTGCGGGTTCCCGGCGCCAACACGCCCGATCAGCTCTGGGAAAACCTGGTTCAGGGAGTGGAGTCGATTTCCTTCTTCAGCCGCCAAGAAGTCCTTGAGGCCGGAGTCAGCCCCGAGGCGGTCGATCATCCCGACTACGTCAGGGCCGAAGGGGTCATCGACCACATCGACGAGTTCGACCCCGACTTTTTCGGCTATCCGGACGAAGAAGTCGAGATGATCGATCCCCAACAGAGGATCTTCCTGGAACTGGCCTGGGAAGGCCTGGAACAGGCCGGATACGATCCGGAAACCTATCCCGGCAACATCGGGGTCTTTGCGGGACAAAACATCAGCAGCTACCTGTTCAGCAACCTGTACGATTTCGACCCTTTCAACGTCATGTCCCAGTTCCTCACCCGTGTGGTGCTGCTGACCGGCAACGCCCCCGACTACCTGCCTGCCCGCGTCTCTTATCACCTCAAGCTGCGCGGACCCAGCGTGGGAGTCCAAACGGCCTGCTCGACGGCGCTGGTGGCTGCTCACACGGCCTGCCAGAGCCTGCTGCGCCAGGAGTGCGACATGGCATTGGCCGGAGGCGTGCAACTTCGCGTTCCCCAGAAGATGGGCTACCGCTATCAGGAAGGCGGATTCCCCTCGCCCGACGGGCACTGCCGATCGTTCGACGCACGCGCCAAAGGGACCGTCCACGGCAACGGCGCAGGCTTGGTGCTGCTCAAGCGGCTCGCGGACGCCCAGCGCGACGGCGACCACGTCTGGGCCGTCATCCGTGGCTCTGCAGTCACCAACGACGCCGGACTCAAGGTGGGCTTCACCGCCCCCAGCGTGGAAGGCCAGGCCCGCGCCTGCGCCGAGGCCCTGGCAGTGTCTCAGGTCGACCCAGACAGCATCGGCTACCTGGAAGCCAGCGGGACGGGCACCGAAATGGGCGACCCCATCGAAATCGAAGCACTGACCCAGGCCTTCCGCAGCAGCGGGGTGGAAACGCGGGGGACTGTCCCCATCGGCTCCATCAAATCCAACATCGGCCATCTGGATGCGGCCAGCGGAGCGGCTTCGCTGATCAAGGCCGCCCTGTCGCTGCGGCGCGAAAAGATCCCTGCTTCCTTGCACTTCGAAAAGCCCAATCCCAACATCGACTTTGCGGGCAGCCCCTTCTTCGTCAACTCCCAGTTGCGCGATTGGCCGCGCGCTGCAACGCCGCGTCGGGCTTCGGTGCATTCCTACGCTGTGGGAGGCACCAACGCTCACCTGGTTTTGGAAGAGGCGCCGCCAGCAAAGTCCACTCCCTCGCCCCGCAGCTGCCATCTGCTGCTCCTGTCGGCCCGCACCAGTACGGCTTTGCACCGTTTGACCCTTGATCTGGCCGACTATCTGAAGCGCCATCCCGAGTTCGAACTGGCCGATGTGGCCTATACCCTGCAGGTTGGTCGCCGACTCTTTCCTTTCCGGCGAGCGCTGCTGTGCAGCAGCCGGGAAGAGGCCGTCCAAGCACTGCGCAACCTGGATCCGGAACGGGTTTGGACAGGGTTCGGCGACAGTTCCGCTGCCGGCCAGAAACTCATGCCGGCTGCTGCCGGTGAGCAAAGCGACGCAGAACAGATGAAAGAGCTCGCTCAGCAATGGCTGTCAGGAGCATCCATTGACTGGGGAGCTTTTTACGCCGCGGAAAAGCGCCTTCGGGTACCCTTGCCCACCTACCCTTTCGAACGCCGACGCATCTGGGCCCAGCCCAAGATCAGCCAAGAAGAAGCCCTGTGGCGCAAGGCATCCAGCGGACGGCGGCTGGAAATCGACGACTGGTTTTACACACCCTCCTGGCAGAGGTCCGAGCAACTTGAGCAGGCTGGCGATCCAGCTTGGCAGCAAAGAGAATTCTGGCTGATTGTGGACGGCAACGCCGAGGGCTCTGACAGCCTTTTGGGCACCGGCCTCATCGACAAGCTGTCCGAGCGGGATCAGGATGTGGTGCACGTTCGTCCGGCAGCCCAATACCGAAAGATCTCCACGACCGAGTACCATCTCCATCCGGCCCGGCGCGAAGAGTGGGCTGCCCTGGTGGACGATCTGGCCGCCGCAGGTCGCCGTCCCCGACGGGCCGTCCACTTGCGTAGCCTGCAATCGGATGCCGACGGCGCGACCGAAAGCAACGGAATCCCGCTCAACGGCCAGGCTCAGGACGATTGCTTTTGGAGCCTGCTGCACCTGTCGCAGGCACTGGTGCGCCCCGATCAAGATCCGGTTCAACTGGAAGTCGTCACCAGCGGCCTGCAGGAAGTCACCGGCGAGGAAGAACTGATCCCTTTGCGCTCGATGTCTTTGGCAGCGCTTCGGGTCATCCCCCAGGAATTCCCCAGCCTGCGTTGCCGCTGCATCGACCTTTCCGCCGCCCTGCTGCAATCGGCACAAGCGGAAGCCGCCGCGGCCTTGCTGATGAACGAAATGTCGTTGCCTTCCACGCCGGTGGTTGCCTACCGGGGAAGCCGACGCTGGATTCAGACCTTCCAAAGGCTGGGCATCCAAGGCGACGAGTCGGCCAACCGGCTGCGCCGCAAGGGCGTCTATCTGATCACCGGCGGCGCTTCTCCCTTCAGCCTGCTCACCGCCGAATACCTGGCCAGCAGTGTTCAGGCCCGCCTGGTCCTGTCCGGAAAATGGGGATTGCCTCCTCAAAGCCAGTGGGATGAGGTGACCGAGCAGGATCCCGAAGCTTTCCGCAGAATCGCCCAGCTGCGCCGACTGGAAAAGCAGGGTGCCGAGGTCGCCCTCTGCGACAGCGGACCCAATGGCTCTCAACCCCTTCAGAAGGCTGTCGATGAGGCCATCCGTCGCTTTGGGAATCTGCACGGGGTGGTCTACGCAGGAGGCGAATCATCGTTGGAGTTCGCCCGCAGCATCGCCGACCTGGATCGGGAATTCTTTGAGCAGCGACTGCAAGCCCGCCTGGGAGGGCTTGCGGCTCTGCAAGAGGCTCTCGAGGGACGCCAGCTCGATTTTTGCCTGCTGGCCTCGACAGTGGCTTCGCTGCTGGGAGGCTGGGGGCTGGCCGCCGAATGCGCCGCCGACAATTACCTGGACGCCTTTGCCCGCAGCCGCCGCTCCCCCTGGTTGAGCGTCAACTTCGACGCCTTCCGCCCCCCGGATGCCGAGGCCGCGCCGGCTGGCTTGCAGCAGGCCCACGCCATCCGCAGCCATGAGACCGGCGACCTCTTCGACCGCCTGCTCTCGCTGCGCGGCCCGTCCCAGTTGGTTGTTTCCACCACCGACTTGGAAGCCCGCCTGCAAAAGGTGCAGCAAGGCTCTGCAGACGACAAAACAGAAGAGGAAGAGGAACGGCGCCTCAAGAAACGTCCCGAGCTGGAAGTCCCCTTCACCGAACCCCGCAACGACTTGGAACGCCGCATCGCCGAGACCTGGGCCGAGGTGATGGGATACGAGCAGCTGGGCGTACGCGACAACTTTTTCGACTTGGGTGGAAATTCCCTGATGGCCACCCAACTGCTCTCCCGCCTGCGCGACCGGTTCGAGGTCAACCTGTCGCTGAAGGACTTTTTCGAAGGCGGAACCGTTGCTTCGGTCGCCGAAGGCATCGAAGTCATCCGCTGGGCCACCGAAGGCCAAGTCAGCCAAGCGGCCTCGGAGGATGAAGAGTTCGGGGAGATTTAAATTTCACGCAGAGGCGCAGAGACGCAGAGGAGGGGGAAGAGTCAGAAAACTCTGTGTCCTCTGAGTCTCTGGGGCTAACCCCATGAGTTTACAACTGCTGACCAGGCTGAAGGAGCGCGGCATCCGGCTGTGGGTACAAGATGGGCGGCTGCTCTTTCAAGCGCCCAAGGGAGCCCTGACTCCCGATTTACGCCAGGATCTGAAAGGCCACAAGGCAGAGCTGCTCGAAATCCTCTCCCAGTCTGGCGCCGACCAGGCAGTACCGCCGCTTCAGCCCGTCTCCCGCAATCAGACCCTCCCCCTGTCCTTCGCACAGGAACGCCTCTGGTTCCTGGACCAGCTGGAACCGGGCAATCCCTGGTACAACATCCTGTCACCTATCCAGTTGGAAGGCGACTTGGATTGCGGCGCCCTGCAACGGGCCCTGACCGCCATCGTCCAGCGCCACGAAGTCCTGCGCAGTTGCTTCCCCGTCCAGCAAAACCGCCCTGTCCAGCAAATCCGAGCGGAAGCCAGCCTTCCCTTGCCCCTCATCGACCTGAGCGGCCTTCCAGAGTCCGACCGAACCATCCAACGAAACCGCCTCATCCGCCAGGAACTTAATCGGCCCTTTGATCTTTCCCGCGGGCCGCTGATTCGTGCGGCGTTGGTAGCAGAGCAGTTCGCAGTTCGCGGTTCGCAGTTCGCAGTTCAGAGCCGGAACCCGGAGCACAGGACCTCTGGTTCCGATCCCTACAGCCTGCAGCCTACAGCC
>JANQFM010000397.1 GCA_028277865.1 Acidobacteriota bacterium | reverse complement strand
TGGTTCTTGCTGGAGCCGATCGTTTACCTGCCCTACCATCAAGCCCCGCTGGGCCGCATGTCCTGGGCGCTGCGCACCTCCGGAGACCCTCTGGAGCTGGCGGTCCCCTTACGTCAAGCCGTGCGCGAGGTGGATCCCCACCAGCCCTTGCACGGCATCATGACCTTGCAGGAGTTGATCGACCGCTCATTCTGGGACTGGCGCTTCTTCAGCTACATCTTTTGGATCTTCGCCGCCATCGCCTTGCTTTTGGCTTCGCTGGGGATTTACGGCGTAATGGCCTACAGCGTCTCGGAGCGGATCCTGGAGATGGGCATCCGACTGGCCTTGGGCGCACGTCCCGTGCAGGTCCTGAAGCATGTCCTGCGCCAAGGCCTTGCTCTGATCGCCGTGGGCATGCTGATCGGGCTGCCCGCCGGACTGGCGCTGGGCCAGGCTCTCTCCAGCATCCTCTTCGGAGTGGAAGCCTTTGAACCGGCAACCTTCCTGACGGCGAGCCTTTTCCTGATCGCCGTGGCCCTGGGCGCCATCTTTGTGCCCGCCCGCCGCGCCTCCCGAATCGACCCCATCGCGGCGCTGCGCTACGAGTGAGAAATTCGGGTTAGTGCCTTGGCGCGAAACGTTCTTAAAGCAGCTTGGAGATATCGTTGAGGATGACGAAGCCCATCAAAAGGACCAGGAAGAAGAGCCCCGCCTGCAGGATGCGCTCCTTGGCCTTGAGGCTTAAGTCACGGCCCATCAGGCCTTCGATGCCCAGCATGGCGATGGTGCCTCCGTCCAGGACCGGGATGGGCATCAGGTTGAGGATGCCCAGTTGCAGCGAAATGAAGGCCATGAAGCCGATCAGGACCGTGAATCCCTGCGAAGCTGCCGCACCTGAAAAGCGTGCAATCTCGATAGGGCCCGATAGCTGGGAAACCGGCGTTTCGCCGCTGATGATCCTACCCAGTATGTCGAACAGCAGCAGCGTCAGGCGGACGTTTTGCTGAACGGAGCGCTGGAAAGCCTCGACCAATTGGTACTGCTGAGTGATGCTGGGGATTTCCAGGATGACGCCGATGCGGACGATCACCTGGCCGTCCTGGATTTGATCGGGCTGGGGAGCAATCGTCATGTCCAGAGCCTGCTCGCCTCGGCGGACCTTGAATTGCAGATCCTGTCCTTCATGATCGAGGATCATCTGGCGGATCTCATAGTAGCCCGCCGCCACCTGGTCGCCGATGCGGGCCTCCACCAACTCGTCGCCGGCTTGGAGCCCGGCCCGGAATGCCGGCTGCCCCTCCTCCACTTCTCGAGCCACAAAGGGAAGGTACGAAGCCACCCCGATAAACCCTTGTCCCCGGCTTCGCACCTCGATGTCGACCAGTTTGTCGATCGTCAGGCCGTCCCGTTCGAGGGTCATGTCAACGCCCTTGTTGTCGGCGTTGATGGCGATCTGGATTTCGGCGTCCTGCCAGGTGGGGGTGGGCTCGCCGTCGATCGATAAAATGACGTCTCCCTTTTGGATTCCTGCCCTGGCGGCCGGCGAATCCGGGGCCACGTAGCCGATCTCAGGCGGCTGATCCAGGTGAGCCGAGGTCCGGACGCCCACCATGTAATGACCGGCCAGCAGGACGATGGCCAGCCCCACGTTCATGACCGGCCCCGCCACCGCCACCAAAAAGCGCTGCCAGCGGGGGCGCGACAGGAATTCGTCGGGTGCGCCCGTGAGTTCTTCCGTCACATGCTCCCCGGCCATTTTGACGAAGCCGCCCAGGGGCAGCAGGCTGACCCGATAGTCGGTGCCGCCCATCTGAAAGCCGAAAAGGCGCGGCCCGAACCCCAGCGAAAAGGTTTCGACCCGGATGCCGAACCACTTGGCCACCAGGTGATGCCCCAGCTCGTGAATGAAGATCATTACGCCCAGGACAAAGATGAAGGCCGCGATCGTTTGACCGAAGTTGTTGAGAGTTTCCAAGACAGCTCCTTAGGCGTTGCCGTTATTGCCTCAATCTTACATCTTAACCTGGATGGCTCCCCCTTCCGGAGCAATAAGTGCAACATTTTCATTCTAGCGGCGCCGGCTTGTCAAACAGATTTCGCGCAAAGACGCAATGACACCAAGAAGCGAGAGCGGGGGAGTGGGTCAGTCCCTTCTTTGCATTGCGCCTTTTGCGTCTTGGCGCGCCAAACCCGCATCATGCCAGGGCTGCAAAGGCCTCTTCGGCCAGTCGGCGGCCTTGCGAGTCGGCGGACAGCACCGATTGCAGCGAATCGGCGGGATGGGGGCGGTGACGCTGCAGGGCGTCTTCGATGATCCGGGGGATGTCGGTCAGCGAGATGCGGCCTTTCAGGAAGTGCTCCACCGCGATTTCGTTGGCGGCGTTGAGGACCGCTGGAAATGTCTGTCCGGCATCGAGAGCTTCAAAAGCCAGGCGTGTGCAGGGAAAGCGCTGCGGATCGGGGGGGTGGAAGCGAAGCTCGGGCAGTGAGAAGAGGTCGAAGGCGGGCAGGCGGGAGGGGCAGCGCTGGGGGTCGCAAAGGGCGTACAGGATGGCCGAACGCATGTCGGTGATGCTCATCTGGGCCAAAAGGGTGCCGTCGATGAACTCCACCAGCGAGTGGATCACCGACTGGGGGTGGACCACGATGGCGATGCGGTCGGAATCGACCCCGAAAAGGTGGTGTGCCTCGATCACCTCCAGCCCCTTGTTCATCAGGGTGGCCGAATCGATGCTGATCTTGGGGCCCATCTCCCAGGTGGGGTGATTCAGGGCTTCGTCGACCGTGACTTGGTCCAGTTTGCGTTCCTTGTCGCAGAAAAAGGGGCCTCCCGAAGCCGTCAGCCAAAGGCGCCCGATGTCGCCCGAAGCGGCGCCCCGCAGGCACTGGTGCAGGGCGTTGTGCTCGCTGTCCACAGGCAGCAGGCGCACCCCCTGGCGGCGGACCAAGCCCATGATCAGGTCGCCGGCCATGACCAGGGTCTCCTTGTTGGCCAGGGCGATGTCCTTGCCGGACTGGATGGCCTTGAATACGGGGTTCAGCCCGGCCGCGCCCGTGATGGCCGCCACCACCGTGTCCACGTCGGAATGGCAGGCCGCTTCGCAGATGCCCTGGCTTCCCGTGGCCACCTTCAGTTCCGGAAGGCGTTGACTGAGCTGCCGGGCCGCTTCGGAGTCAGCCAGAGCAACCAGCCGGGGCTTGTAGCGCAGGCACTGCTCGTAGATCTCGTCCACCCGGCTTCCAGCCGCCAGGGTGGCCACTTGGAAGCGCTCCGGGTAAAGGTCGATCACGCTCAGGGTGCTGGCCCCGATCGAGCCCGTAGATCCCAGGACAGACAGTCTCTTCATGCCGGTCTCGCTGCTCGGGTAAAGGGCTCATCATAGCAGACGGACAGGAGGGAATCAGGAGTCAGGAAGAAGGAAGGAGCGGTCAGTTGTCAGTAGTCAGTTGTGGTTGCCAGCAGGATGTTTGCCATCTGCGAACCATCGGACTTGATCTGGGATCTCGGGTTCTTTCCGTTCCCCTCTTTCCGAAGCCTGACCCCTGATTCCGTACTCCTTCTGATTTTTTTCAATTTTTCCTTGATCTGGCCCTGCGGAATCCGTATGATGTTCCTTCTCTGGCGACGGCGGTGCTTTTTTTGCCTGCCGTTTGCCTTGCTCTTTGACAACTGGGCAAGACGGGTCCAAGCAAGCGAGTGCCGGGGTTGAGTTCAACTGAGAGTTTGATCCTGGCTCAGAATCAACGCTGGCGGCG
>JANQFM010000392.1 GCA_028277865.1 Acidobacteriota bacterium | reverse complement strand
GCTGGAAGAAAGCGTCCACCTTTTCCTGAGGAGAAGGCGGAGTCATCAGGGACACTGCGATCAAGGCCAGCAGAGAGACGCCCAGCGCCGGAATGACTGCATCCAGCGAAGAGTCCAATGCGGCCTTGAGTCCGTACTCCCAGAGCAAAGTCGTGGCCGTCCCTGCAATGATCGAGGCAACGGCGCCCGGCCCGGTGGCCCGCTTCCAGAAAAAACAAGCCAGTAAGGCCGGGGTGATCCCTGCCCCATAGATCGTGTAGGCATGCAGTGCCACAGCCAGGAACTCATTCGACAAGGTCGACAGTACGAAGGCGGCAATTCCCAGCACAACGGTTGTCAGCCGAAGGAAAAGCACCAGGGATTTTTCCGAGGCATCCGGACGGATGAATCGCTGGTAGATGTCGCGGATCAGGCAGGAGGCGGGCGCCAGCAAATAGCTTCCGGCGGTGGAGAGGATGATGGCCATGATGGTGGTCAGCATCAAGGCGCCCACGGCCAACGGCAGGTGCTCGCGGGCCGCATGTGCAATCACGTGGCCGTCGTTGCTCAAGTTCATGGGAAGGGAGCTTGCCACCCAGGCCGTCAGGATAATGGCAGCTTCCATAAAGGCGATGCCGCCGATGGTCCACAGTACGGCCTTGCGTGCGGTTCCACTGCTGCGGGCCGAGTTGAAGCGCTGGTACATGTTGGCATCGCCCAGGATGAGCAGGAAAGACGGCAGCAGGATGTTGACCGCTTCGATAGCGCCGATGGGGCCGAAGACCTCGAAGTGAGAGGCTTCCAACTTGGCCTGCATTCCCGCCAAGCCTCCTGCCTTGCCCCACAGCAGCGGCAAGGTCACAGCGATGCCGACGATCATGGTGATGCCCTGCACAAGTCCGATGAGGGCTATCGACTTCATTCCCGCCGAGGCGGTATAGAGGATTATGAAGGCAGCGGCGATGATGCTCGCCCGCTGCAACGTGATCTCCCCTGGCCACACCAGCTCCAATACGGCACCGGCAGCCCGGTACTGGTAAGAGACGATAGTGACGTAAGCGATTACCACCGTGACCACGCCGAAAATGCGGGCGGCGGGGTTGTAGCGCTGCTCCAGCAGATCCTGGATGGTGATCTGGCGCATGGCGCGCACGCGTCCGGCCAGAAAGCTGAGCACCATGATCCCCAGGATGCTGGCCAGTGGAATGATGATGGCGGCAACGCCCACCCGGTAAGTCTTCTCGGCGTTGCCGAAGATGCTGCCCGTGCCGATCCAAGTGGCCAGCATGGTCCCGAAGAGGACGAAGGCGCTGAGCTGCCGTCCGGCCACCGAGTAGTCGTCCTGGCTGGCCACGGTACGGCTTTGCCACAGGCCAACCGCGAAAAGAACCAGCAAATAAACCAAAATGACGAGAAAGTAAGTCCAGTCCAGGTAATTGTTCACGGTTTCAACTTGTAGGTTTTGCGATGCATCCCGAAATTTCCGACGGACGCCTGCGAAGCGGTGACCGTCACGTCCAGCACTTCAAAATCAACCATTACTTCCGGCACCTCGAATCGGCATCCGAAAACATTGGTGCGGCCTGCGTAGGGCATTTCCAGGACTTCGAACTTCTGCCCGTTGTGTTCCACCTGTGCCCTGACCTCGATCTTCTCTGAGTCCCAAAGCCCTCCGGGCTCGATGGGGCAGCCTCAAAGCAAAAAGACTCCTGCTTCGAGCTGAACCTCCGAACCGGAGCGCAGCCCGGCCACTCCCAAATCGTAAGGGGTCAGGATATCGACGATGAATCCGTAAAGCTTGAAGACCAGCCCGTCGCCTGCCACATGCTGCCCCGGGATCAGCCAAGTCGTCAAACTGGCTTTTTGCAGCGACTGCGGATAGGCCAGCGGACCCTCAACCGTAATCTCCACAGGCGTGGGCTCAGACAGAGGCAGTTCAGCCCGGAACGCCGCCGTGCCCTCGGTGTCGAACATGCCGCCGTAGCGGGCCGGAGGCTGATTCATGATGGACTCGGTGTCTCCCGCCCCGCCCAAAGCAAGACCCCGGGCCAGCACCTGGCCCGTATCGCGGTGAGCCACCGTCACCCGGCAGCCCCCCACCAAGGATCCGATGATCTTGGCGTCGCAGGAAAGCGCCCGGACGGTCAGCTGAGTTGCAACGGCTCCCAAAGTAAAAGCTCCTAGGCTGCATTGACCCGAATGGCCCGAAGGTTAGCAGAAAGCAGCAGCAATGAAAACACCTCCTTCCTCTTTGCGTACTCCTCTTTGCGCCTTGGCGGCTTTGCGCGAAACCTCTCCAATCCCGCACAATTAAGGGAGGGAGACCACCATGCAGGACACCGTGCCCACCCGCTACTGGCACCGCCTGGAGGACGGCCGTGTTCAATGCGACGTCTGTCCCCGCGCCTGCCGCCTCAAGGACGGCCAGCGCGGATTCTGCTTCGTGCGGGCCTGCAAGGAGGATCAAGTCGTCCTCACCACATACGGGCGTTCCAGCGGCTTTTGCATCGACCCTATTGAAAAGAAGCCCCTCAATCACTTCCTGCCCGGCACGCCTGTCCTTTCATTCGGCACCGCCGGATGCATCCTGGCCTGCAAGTTCTGCCAGAACTGGGACATCTGCAAGTCCCGTGAAATCGATACCCTGGCCGACGCCGCCTCGCCTCAATTGCTGGCCCAGACGGCTCGCGACCTGAAATGCCGCAGCATCGCCTTCACCTACAACGACCCGGTCATCTTCATGGAGTACGCCATCAACGTGGCCCAGGCCTGCCGCGACTACGGGATCAAGACCGTCGCCGTCACCGCCGGCTACATGTGCGACGAACCCCGCCGCGAGTTCTATCGCCACATGGACGC
>JANQFM010000355.1 GCA_028277865.1 Acidobacteriota bacterium | reverse complement strand
CCATTCAGTCATTCGCTCCGCCGGGGCGGGCCCGACGGTGGCGTTTTGCCAGGCTTCATGGCATGTGCTTCCGTCAAATCAGCGGCATTGGGCCGGGTTGGTCGATGTACGCCTATCGCTGGCTTGCGAAAATCGATTTGGGGATTCGCATGCTCACCAGTACGTGCGGCACATCGACCACCTCGGCGATCTTGAGGTGGGCCGCCAAAGAAGCCAGCATGTAGGCCTCGGGCCGCTCCAGCCCCCGTTCGGTTTCCAGGTAGTCGATCATGAAGCGTGTGGCCTTCTTGGAGGCCTCATCAATGGTGGTGGCGAAGGCGGTCACGGCGTAGTAGTCCTGGTTCTCGTACTGGGGCTCGGAAATGGGCCTTCCGCCCTTGATCACCTTCACTTCATAAACGATGCGCATGGGGGCTTCCAGGGCCGTGCCGCAAACCTCTCCGTCGCCCTGCAGGGCATGGGTGTCACCGATGGAAAAGAGGGCGCCGGGGACGAAGACCGGGAAGTATACGGTGGTCCCGGCCACCAGGTCGCGGTCGTCCATGTTGCCCCCGTTGGCGCGGGGCGGGATGGTGGAGAGCATTTCCTCAGTAGCCGGCGCCACGCCCATCACTCCCGGAAAAGGCCGGATGGGGATGGAGATGCGCTCGTTAAAGCGCGCCAGCCGGGCACCCTTCTCAAGCCGGAAGGTCTTCAGGTAGGCGTCGGGAAACTCGTCGGCCAGCCAGCCGAACCCCGGCGTGATGGCCGACCAGCCCCATTCGCCCACTTCGATTTCGTGCAGGGTGACAGCCAAAACGTCTCCAGGCTGGGCATCTTCGACATAGACCGGCCCCGTCAGGGGATGAATGGGTTCAAAGTCGAGGTTGGCCACGTCCTCCAGGCTGGAATTGGCGTTGAGCTGGCCGTCGGTAGCTTCCTTGGTGAACACTTCCACCACCGCTCCCGAAGGTACCCGCAAAGCCGGAGGGATGGCGGCGCTGAACTTGTTGTGGGTGTTCTCGGCGGTCAGGGTGTACTGAGGCGTGGGTGTTTCCAGCTCAGGCTCTGTGTGCAGCTCTGCAGCGGGAGGGGGCGAAGAGCAGGAAAGCAGCAAGAGAATGGATAAAGGGAAAAATCGATGAGTCGACATGCAGCATCTCCAATTTGGGATAAACCGCGGAGGGCGCAGAGAGAAGACGCAGAGTTCGCCGAGTTCTTCACTTTGCCTTTTTGAGTCTTCCCTCTCTGCGACCTCTGCGGTTCAATCCGGCCTCCGATGGTAATCTATCCGCCGCCCCAAGGCCACAAGACTCACAGGAGACCCCGGTGCCCCAGTTCAGCATTGCCTTTCAGACCGACAAGCCATTGAACGCCTATGGTCCCTTGGCCGCCCGGGCCGAGCAGCTCGGCTTTGACGGCGTCAGCGTCTACAACGACCTGCTCTACCAGCCCGCTTGGCCCGCCTTGCTGGAAATGGCACGCCATACCCACCGTGTTCGGCTCGGGCCGGCTGCGGTCAACCCCTTCACCTGCCACCCGGTCAATATCGCCGGCCAGATCGCGATGCTCGACGAAGCCTCCCAGGGACGCGCCTACCTGGGACTGGCGCGAGGTGCCTGGCTGGATTGGCTGGGCCTGAAGCCGCCCCAGCCCATCACGGCCCTGCGCGAGGCCTTCGAATGCATTCGACGACTGCTGAGGGGTGAGCTGGAGCCCTTCGAGGGAAAGGTTTTCCATTTGGGCGGCGGCGAAAGCCTGCGCTGGGAGATGCGGCGTACCGAAATCCCCTTCCTGCTCGGCAGCTGGGGGACCAAAACTATTCAGTCCTGCCTCGATCAGGTCGAGGAAGTGAAGCTTGGCGGCACGGCCAATCCCGCCGTACTGAGGCGCACGGTGGAGTGGATGAAACGTATTCAGTCGGGCGGCAGGAACTCCACCGCAACTCCAGGCCTAGTCGTCGGATGTGTCTGCGTCGTAGATGAGGACGGAGGACGGGCACGCCGCCTGGCGCGGCGCGAAGCAGCTCTTTACCTGCCAGTAGTGGCTGCTTTAGACCCCAACCTGTCGATCGATTCCGAGCTCGTCGAAAGGATCCAAGAAGCTTTGAACCGGAGGGATGCGGCAAGCGCGGGCCGATTAATTCCCGACAGCCTGCTCGACAAGCTTGCTTTGGCAGGAACACCTCATCGAGTTATAGGAGCCTGCCTGAAACTACTGGAAGCAGGTGCCGACAGAATAGAATTTGGAACACCCCATGGACTGACTCCCGGGGAGGGAATCAGGCTGCTGGGCAAAAGAGTGCTGCCAGCACTGCGGGAACGGCGGTCGGTGAAATAACGACGACTCCGCTACTTGATGGCTTCGACAAGGGCGATGTCCTGGCGGAGGATTTCGTTGACAAGTCTCTCGACTTCGACACCTTTGGCGCTTGCTTGCTTGCTTAAGTATTCCATGACATCCTCTTCGAGGTAGATTGGGAGCTCAAGCTGAGCATCGGGGTCGTAGAATTTGCCACGTTCGCCTTTGGAAAAATCGTATTCGTTCTTCATGATCCTTCTTCGTATTGACGCCTCTCCCGCCTCGTTGGTCGGCGTGCGGAAATGACGCGAATGGCGATCTGCCCTGAATCGGCTTGACGAAATGTGTGGATCACGACCAGAAGCTCCCCTCCGCTGGCCAGGCCGACAGACACCCAGCGCTCCTCTCCCTCGCTATGCTCCTGGTCGAATACCGACAGGGCAAAGGGATCCCTGAAAATGGTGGCTGCTTTCTGGAAACTGACGCCGTGTTTTCGATGGTTGTCCTTGGCCTTTCTTGGATCCCATTCAAAGCTGTACTTCATAAGCCGGCACCACTTTGACGGTTGGCGTCGGATTCCAGGGCATTATACGTCTTGCATGCTTCAGGTGCTGATTGTCGGTTCTGGATTCTCATCGGCGACCGGTCCGGCAGCCGATTTCCCTCAATGAAAATCATGCGAGGCTCTGCTGGGACGGATCCCGAGTATGGGCTCGAAGCGGGCGGCTTTGACGGAGATGACTCCATGCTGATTTTGCAGTCGGCCCTCCACCAGCAGGAAAGGACTGCGCAGCACCAGCAGGCGGTGCTGCTCGAAAAGCTGAGGGGTGACCACGATATTCGAGATGCCTGTCTCGTCCTCCAGGCTCATGAAGAGGAATCCCTTGGCTGTCATGGGGCGCTGGCGGACGATCACCATTCCCGCCACCCGCACGGGACGCCCGTCGGGCAATGCGCCCAATCGGATTGCCTGCACCACTCCCCGTTGTGACAGGCTGGATCGCTGCAAGGCCATGGGATGGGGGCCGACGGTGACTCCGGTTCCGCTGTAGTCGGCCACCAACCGCTCCTCGGCGCCCATCTCGCGCAAAGGGGACGCCTCGGGGCTCTCGGCGGACTCGCTGCGGCAAAACAGGGGACCGCCGGGGCGGCAGGCTTTTTCCACCTGCCACAAAGCCTGCCGACGCTTCATGCCCAGGCTGTTCAAGGCGCCGATCTGGGCCAGCACGGCCATTTCAGGCTTGCGCAGCCCGGCGCGCAGCCGCAGGTCGTCGATGGAACGGAAAGGCTTCAGGCGGCGCTGCTCTTGGATCGTCTGAGCCGCCTCGCGGCGCAATCCCGCCACGTACATCAGGCCCACCCGGACGGAACCGTCTTTTTCGACAGTGCACAACACGTCCGAACACTCGATATCGATGGGACGCACCCTTTGCCCCCGGTGCTGGGCGTCCTTGATCAGGCTGGCCGGATGGTAAAAGCCCATGGGCTGGTTGTTGAGCAGGGCGGTGTAAAAGGCTGCCGGGTGGTGGACCTTGATGTAGGCGCTGGCATAGGCCAACAGGGCGAAGCTGGCCGAGTGGGACTCGGGGAAGCCGTACAGGGCGAAGGACTTGACGTGGCGTACGATCTCTTCGGCCGCCGGGCCGATGATCCCCCTGCCGGCCATCCCCCGCCGCAAGTCGTCCTCCAGCCCGTCCATCTTCTGGACCGAACGCTTGAAGCCCATGGCCCGGCGCAGCTGCTCGGCCTGGCCTCCCGTGAATCCGGCGGCTGTCATGGCGATCTTGAGCAGCTGCTCCTGAAAGAGGGGAACCCCCAGGGTGCGCTTGAGGATGGGCTCCAGGCAGGGATGGGGATAGGTCACCGGCTCCAGCCCCTGACGCCGACGCAGGTAGGGGTGCACCATCTGCCCGGTGATGGGCCCCGGGCGGATAAGGGCCACTTCGACCACCAAGTCGTAAAAGCAGCGCGGCTTGAGGCGGGGAAGGGTGGCCATCTGGGCGCGGCTTTCCACCTGGAAGACCCCCACCGTGTCGGCCTTTTGCAGCAAGGCATAGGTTTTGGGGTCGCTGGGAGGCAGCTGGGCCAAGTCGAAGTCTTTGCCGTTTTGGCGGATCAAATGGATGGCGTCCTGGATGGCCGACATCATGCCCAGCCCCAGCAGGTCGATCTTGATGATCCCCAAATCGGCGCAGTCCTCCTTGTCCCACTGGATGACGTGGCGGCCCGGCATGCTGGCGTTCTCCAATGGGACGACGCTGTCCAGCCCGCCCTGGGCGATGACGATGCCTCCGGAATGCTGCCCCAGGTGGCGGGGCAAATCCTGGATCTGCCTCCAGAGCTGAAAAAAGCGCTGGGTGCGCAGTCTGCAGAGGTCCAGTCCGGCTTCGCGGAAGCGTTCCGAGAGGCCCTTGTCGGTGACGTCTTCGCGGAAGGCGCTGATCAGGCGCGAGAGGCGGCCCAGCACATCGGCAGGGAATCCCAGCACCTTGCCCACTTCGCGGGCGGCGCTCTTGCCCCGATAGGTGATGACGTTGGCCGTCATGGCGGCGCCCCGTCGGCCGTAGCGCTGGTAGACGTACTGGATGACGCTTTCGCGCCGCGGGCCGCTGGGCAGGTCCAGGTCGATGTCGGGCCATTCGCCCCGCTCTTCGGAGAGGAAGCGTTCGAAGAGAAGGTCCATCCCCACCGGATCCACGGCTGTGATGCCCAGGCTGTAGCAGACAGCGCTGTTGGCGGCCGATCCCCGCCCCTGCACCAGGATGTCGTTTTCGCGGCAAAAGCGGATGATGTCCCAGACGATCAGAAAATAGCCTTCCAGCCCCAGCTTTTCGATCAGGTCCAGTTCGTGGGCGATTTGCCGACGTGCCCTCTCGTGAAAAGGGCGGTAGCGCTCTGCGGCGCCCTGCTCGGTGAGGCGGCGCAGCAGCCCCATCATGCTTTCGCCCTGGGGGGCGGGATAGTCAGGGAAGCGGTAGCCCAGGCTTTCCAGGGTGAAATCGAGCCGTTGGCAGAGCTGCCGGGAGTTTTGCAGGGATTGGGGACAGTCCCCGAAAAGCTTCTCCATTTGCTGGGGCGATTTCAGGTAGCATTCGGCGTTGCGGGCCAGCTTTCTTCCGGCTTGGTCGAGAGTGGTCTTGTGACGGATGCATGTCAGAACGTCCAATAAGGGGCGGCCCTCGGGTTGCGCATAACGGACGCCGTTGCCGGCCAGCAAAGGCAGACGCCGACGCGATGCCAGCCCGATCAGCGACTGATTCTCGGCTTCCTGGCGGCGGTCCAGGTGGCGCTGCAGCTCCAGGTAAAGGGATCGCCGCCCGAAAATACCCTCCAGGCGTTGCAGCAATCGCTCGGCGGCTGGCTCCCCGCCCTGCTGCAAAGCCTGTCGCACAAGGCTTTCCTCGCCGCCGCTGAGGCAGATCAGCCCGCTTGAGAACTCCTCCAGTTCATCCAATCGGGCCTCGGCCTCCCCTTTGGCGGCACGCAGTTTCATGCGGGTGAGAAGGCGGCACAGGTTGCGGTAGCCCTGACGGGATTTGGCCAGCAGGGGGAGTCCGCAACGGGGGGTGCTGTCGTGCAGCCGCAGGGTGATCTCGGCACCCACCAGGGGGCGGATTCCTTCTTCCAGGCAAGCCTTGTGAAAGCGGGGTATACCGCTCAGGCTGTCCCGGTCCACCAGGGCCAGAGCCGGATAGCCGAGGCGCGCCGCTTGCTTTGCCAACTCTTCCGGCGTCGAGGAGGCCCGCAAAAAACTGAATGCACTCGATGCGTACATGGGGGGTTTTTCACGCAGAGGCGCAGAGACGCAGAGGAGGGGGAAGAGAGGGGGAGGCGGAGCAGAGAGGGAAGAATGAGGAGCGTCTTTTCCTCTCTCACTCTCTTTTCTCTTCTGCCTCTCTCTCTGCGCCTCTGCGCCTCTGCGTGAAATCCTTTCTGCTCAGTCGTACACTCCCTCCAAAAACCAATCCTTGCGCTGCTCATCCCAGAAGACCCGGCAGAGAAGGCCGTTTTCGAGTTCCAGATCCCACTCGTCGCGGCTCCAGCCGCTTTTTTGGGAGGTGCCTTGCCACCACTCTCCGGAGGACCGCCAGGGTCCGGCTGAGGCCCGTATGTCTTGGCGGCTGAGTTGGACGGGGCGCGGAGGGCGCAAGCGGCGCAAGGTAAGGCGGGTCGCAGGCGAGGCGTCCGCATCCCCGCCGGGAAAGAAATCAGGGTTCCCGGATGAGTGCCGCTTTTTTTGTTTCTTCTGCACTGTCAGCCGCATCGGCTCCAGACGGACGGCGTCGGGGCGGTGGGTGTCCAGCGCCGCCGGGCACCCCAGGCGCTCTTGGCCGACCAATGCCGCCAAACGGGCCAGCGTGCGGGAAAGCCTGGCGGGATCGGGCTGAGAGGCTTGCAGCAGGGAGTACTGCAGAGTGCGCGCCCGGACGGGCTGAACGTTCAGCGACAGCCGACGGATGCCCGACTGCAAAGGGCACGATTGCAGATCCAGGCGCAGCAGCGAAAGCAGCACCTTGGAAGAATGCAGGGGAAAGGCCAACGGGATGTTTCGCTCCAAGCTGTCGCCGTTCTCCAGCCCCAGGCGGATGTGCAGCGACTCGGCGGCCAATCCCCGGCTGCGCAAGCGCCGACACAGCTCCTCCAGCATTCCCGAAGCCAAAAAAGAAAGGGGTTCCAGCGAATCCAGGGTCCATTCCAGCTCCCTGCATTCCTCGAATTCGGCATCAGGCTCATAAAGGGGCAAGGGGCGGATGTCCTCTCCGCGGGCGATCTTTTGCAGGCGGGATCCCAGTTCGCCCAGACGGGCCTCCAGTTCGTCGTCAGGCAAGGCCGACAAATCTGCCGGGGTGCGGACGCCCCATCGGAAAAAGGTCAGACCTGCATCACGCCCCATTTCCGGCGCCAGCAGGCCCAATGCCTCGATGGGCAAGCGTGCCAGCAAGGCGCTTTCCTTTCCGGCCTTCACCGAACGCGCGGCGCCTGTATGGGCCGCCAGCAGGGCCGCTGCCCGTGTCGAAGCCGCCGCAAAGCGGATGTCCGACAGCCGATCCAACTCGTGCACCACTTCCTTCTCCTGACGGGCCATCACTTCTAGGATCAATGCCGGCCTCCCGGCCTGGGGCTGGAAGAGTTCGATATGGGGCGTCCAGGATTGGGCCTGCGGATAAAGTTCCTGGGGGGAGCGCGTGAAAACGGCGATGTAGCGTCGTTGAGCCATCGTGTTCCTCGAAGGGGGACAAACCGGATTTCTCACGGGTTAAAATCTGCTCTGCAACCGGACGTTTCCCCGGCACCGTCCCCGTACCAACTCGATTTGCACCGACATCCCCCCGAGAAGCGACGGATGTTGCGGCCCTCCCCAGTCCGAGCGCTTGCGTTCACAGCAGAGCACCAGCGAAGCAGCCCCGGCAGCGCGGGAATGAGGCTGCAAGACCAAAGCCACCGAGGGAGTCCCTTGAACGGCTCTTTGCAAACGGAACCAGCAGCGGGAGGGAACGGCGGACAGTGCCCGGCCGACAGCGGAGGAGCCGATTTCCACCGCCTCCAAATCGAGTGCCACCACGCCGAAGCCTCCCGCCTGGGCCACGATGTCGGCGGCTTTCAAGGCCCGGGCCACCGACTGCTCAGGCGAATCGGCTGCACAGCGCACCCACAGCATCCGCTCCAGGCAGACTCCGCAGGACTGGGCGCAAAGGGGATCCAGGGAGTCGAAGGCATCGATACAGGCCACCAACTCGCCGCGCGAGCTGGCCTGGGCCATGAGCTGAAAGAAGAGTCCGGTCCGCCCGCTGGAAGCCGGACCCACAATCTCGGCCAGGCTTCCCCGCGCCACTCCGCCGCCCAGCAGGCGGTCCAGCCCGGCCAGGCCGGTGGGCAAAACATCCTTCTGCCCGGCCGCCTGCAAGGCAGAGGCCTGCTGAGCCGTGAAAACCTGGGAGGCATATTTGCCGAGCGCTTGTTCGATCCCTCTCATAAAACCACCTTTTGTTCACCATAGTAAGGGTCGCAAACCCTTGCAGTCAAGCGATTTGGTGGAGAAAAGGCGTAACCCTATTCCAGAGTGTCCGCCAGTGGTTCAAAGTGAATCTGATGGAAGGGGTTTTGGGGAGGTGCAAGTGCCGGTTACGGACCGTTGGACCCTCGTCGGTCGAGCGACACCTTCTTTCAGGGTCCCAGAGCCTCGGGCCATCGAGAAACCCAGGGCGGCGCCTGGGGCTCGCCCAAGGTTTTCATGCTGCTTGGTGGGCTTCCCAGAGGATCAGGCGACCTCGACAACCTCCTCGCTTGGAGGAGGGGACTCCAGCTTGCGAAGCTCCTTTTCGGAGATCTTGAGCTGGCGGGCCGACATCTTGTAGTAATGAGGATGCTTGGCCTTGGTCGCCGAGTAAACCGCCCCCCAGCAATCCAAGCATTCGTCCAGATGGAAGAGGTACTCGAGCCGTTCATCCAGATCCAATTCCTCAGCAAGGTAACGGATGAGCCAATCTTTGGTGCAGTACTCAGTCATGATGAACCGATTCCTCTCTTCTAGGCTCCCCTTCTGCTCCCATTAGACCAATCTTTCGGAAGGAAGGTTTCAAAAGTTTAGCCCAAAAATCCGAAAAAAAACGGCTAAATCTCTCTTTTCTAGCGCTTTGTGACCAACGTCACCAGAAAATTCCGATTGTTGCTCTTGCTGCCCCTCCTTTTACGAAAATAGGAGTCGAATCTTTCAAAGAAGAGTAGGGAAAACTCAGTCTTTGGTTCAAAGTGCGACAAAATCAACAGGGCCGAGCCGATGAATCCAGCAAAGCGAACGCTTCTACGGCACTGGGCTTTCCTGCACGCTCCTTCTGGGGCTAAAATGCCGCGCCAAGGAGTATTCCTGATGAAAAAAAGTCATTTTTTGGCGCTGCTGTTGGCCGGAGCACTTTTGGAGGGCTGCGCTCAGCAGCCGGAAAGCGCCGATTTGCTGATTGTCAACGGACGGATCTACACCTTCGCCTGGGACGAGCCCGCTGTCGACGGGACACCCGCCGCCAACGCACCCTATTCGCCAACCGAGGGCTGGAAGCCGGATGCGCAGGCGCTGGTGATCCGATCCGGGAAGATCGTCTTCGTGGGAGATGATGCCCAGGTCCAAGGCTACCGGGGCGATGAAACTCAGGTCATTGATGTGCAGGGCGCGACCGTGCTGCCTGGACTTGTCGACTCCCACGTCCATATCGCGGAATTGGGCCAGACGCTGCAGCGGGTCAACCTGGTGGATGTCCAAACGGAAGAAGAGGCTGTGCAGCGGGTCGCCCGGCGTGCCGCCGAGGTGCCCGCCGGGGAATGGATCGAGGGCTGGGGCTGGGACGAGGGTGCCTGGGCTGACCGTTATCCCGATTCTGCACTGCTGAGCGAAAAGGTTCCCGCTCATCCTGTCTTTTTGAAAGGACTGCACGGATTTGCCGTCTGGGGCAACAAAATGGCTTTCGAGAAGGCCGGAATCACTGCTCGGACACAAAGCCCGTCAGGAGGCGAGATTGTCAAGGATGAGCTGGGAAATCCCACGGGGATCCTGCTCAACCGGGCGCGCAGCTTGCTGGAAGACGCCATGCCTGCAAGCAGCCGGGAGCAGCTGAAGCAACACGTGCTGGCCGGACTGCAGGCCATGGCTGAGGCAGGGTACGTGGCCGTGCACGAGGCAGGCGCCGGCACCAGTCTGGTTGAAGCATTGCTGGAGCTGGAAGCCCGGTCAGAGCTGCCCATCCCCGTCCACGTGATGCTCAGCGCTCGTGATACGGCCCTGCTGGATCTGTGGCGGCTCAACGGCCCCGACACCGAGGGGCCGCTGACGATTCGGTCGGTCAAGGCCTACTACGACGGCGCACTGGGTTCGCGGGGCGCCCGGCTGCTGGAGGATTACTCGGATCGTCCGGGGCATCGGGGGGTGAGCGGCGGCGAGTACGGGTTTGACGAACAAGCGGTGGCCGCCATCATGAAGGCGGGATTCCAGCTGGCCATTCACGCCATCGGGGACGCCGGCAACCGATCGACCCTCGACTTCCTGCAGGCCGTCCAGCAGTCCGACCCTGCCGTTCGGGCGTTGCGCCACCGCATCGAGCACGCCCAGGTCCTTCACCCGGACGACATCGCCCGC
>JANQFM010000352.1 GCA_028277865.1 Acidobacteriota bacterium | reverse complement strand
CATCTTGCGGGCTTCTGGAGTCAGGATCCGCTCGGCTGCCAGAATCGGGGTCCCTCCAGAGGGAGAGGCCCGCAAGATGCGGGCGCGCCAAATTTGACTCAAATGTGAAGAATATCGAAACCCTAGCGGCCTAGCGAGGCAGCGCCTCAGACCGGCCGCAGCAGGATTTCGGGCTCCAGGTTCCGGGTTTTCGGGATTCGGACTCTGGAATCCGGAACCTGGAGCCCGGAACCCGGAACCCGGAACCCGTGACCTTTCTACGATCGGTCTGAGGCTGTAGGTTCTACCGTCTTTTCCGGCTCACTGAGGCGGAAGACGCAGATTGGGGTCCAATTGCTGAGCTTGCTGGAAGGCTTGCTGGGCCTCCGACGCCATCCCGATTCCTTTCAAGGCCATCCCCAGGTAGTAATGGGCCAGCCCGGATCGGGGCCTGAGCTGGACGGCTTTGCGGGTCAAGGGCAAGGCCCGCTCGAAGGCGCCCAGCTTCAGCTCCGTCAGGGCCAGGTTGACCGTGGCGTCAAAATGGTCGGGAGCGATTTCAAGAGCCTTGCGGTAACTGTCGGCCGCTTGCTGGTATCTTCCGCTCGAATAAAGGAAAGCGCCCAGGTTGTTGTGCCCTTCGACGAAATCTGGGCGCTGCTTGACCACTTCCTGTGCGGCTTCAACTGCCTCTTGCAGGCGTCCGGACCGGGCCAGCATCTGGGCCATGAGATGGCGTGCGGCGTAGTGTTTGGGATCCCTCTCCAGCAGTTCGCGAGCCGTTTCAAAGGCCCGATCGGAAAGTCCGGCACTGTTGTAGGCCCGCATCAGGTTGAATCGGGCGACGTCCGATTCGGGATTGTAGCGGATGGTCTGCTTGAATTGATCAATGGCCAGAAGGTGCTGCTTCAACTTGGCGAACTCCAAACCCAGCGAAAAGTGCACCAAAGGCATCTCGGGCTCTTTTTTCTCCACCTCGCGCAAGATGGCGATGGCGTTTTGAACCTTGCCCCGGCGGGACTCGCGCATGGCCTGGTTGAGCCGGTTGTAGGTTCCGATCTTGTCCTTGGGATCGGCCAATCCCCCCCAGTCGTCCTGATCGCCCGAGGTGCCCGACGAAAATGCCACATAGCCCAGTGACTGCAGGCGCTGCAGCGTCTCGGGGTCCACTCCCTCGGAAGGGTTGCCGGAAGCCTTGCCCGAACGGCTGGCATAGCGGACCTGCATCGAGCGCAACTCTTCCTTGAGGCGGTTGGCCAAGGCCTGGTTGTCGCCGATGATATTGGTCAGCTCGGCAGGATCCTGCTGAAGGTCGTACAGCTCGGGCCGCGGCGCGTCGATGTACTTGTGGCGCTGGTTGGAAAGGCTGAAGAGCGGGCTCCAGCCGAAGTGGATACGCGGGTAATGGGTTTCGGCGTAAGCCGGCAGGTGGTTGACGGCACGGCGCCCCAGCATGTGGGCCAGCAGCCCCTCGCCTTGCACCCATTGAGGGACTCCGGCCCCCAAGACCTGGGCGATGGTGGCAGCGATGTCCACACTGCGGACTTGAGTAGTGACTCGCGTCCCGGCCAATTCCCTTGAAGACACCCGCCCCTGGGGCGGCTTGATGATCAAAGGCACCCGCAGGGAAGCCTCGTAGATGAAAAAGGCATGATGCTCCTCGTCGTGCTCCCCCAGCATTTCGCCGTGATCGGCCGTCAGCACGATGAGGCTGCCATCGTACAGGCCCAGCCCGCGCAGCCTGTCGAATAGCCGTTGGATTTGGGCATCGGTATAGGCGATTTCACCGTCGTAGGGCTGCTGGCGGAAACGGCTTGCATAGGGTTCGGGAGGCTCGTAAGGATCATGGGGGTCATAGAGATGGACCCACAGGAAAAAGGGCCTGTTGCGCTGGCTTTCCATCCAGGGGATGGCCCGCGAAACAACAGCCTCGGCATTGCGTTCCACCCGGTCGAAGTCGATCCGCGTACCCGCGCTGCTGCTCTGGCTGAAGTCATCGTCGTAGTGATCGAATCCCCGGTCGAGACCCCAGTTGGCCGACAGCACCGAGGCGCCGACGAAGGCGCCGGTGGCATAGCCTCTGCTCTTGAACCATTCTCCGAGAGTGGGAATCTCCTCGTCCAGACGGCCCACCACGTCCTGCAGGCCATGGTACATCGGGTAGGTCCCCGTCAGGATACTGGCGTGGGAGGGCAGCGTGATGGGCGTCTGAACAATGGCGTTTTCGAAGGTCACGCCCTGGCGGGAAAGCCCGTCCATGGCAGGCGTTTCCGCCTTGTCATAGCCGTAGCATCCCACCCGGTCGGCGCGCAGGGTGTCGATGGTGATCAGCACCACCGGCACCGCAGGCGCGGAAGGGCGCTGAGCCCAGGCCGACAACGTCAGAGATCCGGCGAGTGTCAGAAACCAAGCCCATCCCGTGCGGACTTGGCGTCTTGGCGTCTTGGCGCAAAACAGTCTCATCCCACAATCTCGAAGCTGGCCTTGTTCTGGGTCTTTTGCCCGGTCAGGGAGTCGCTGACGGTGACCACCACTTGGTAGCGCCCTGCCTTGAGCGATTCGATCTTCATCTTGCGCACCAGCACCAGGCGCTCATCGGAGACGTATTCGATCGAGCTGCCCGAGGTGTCGGTCACCCGCGAAATGACTTCGTTGCCCCGCCGGATGGCGTACTCGATATCCACCTCCGGCAAAGAGGTTGAAGAATCGATTCCCGCATTGTGGACCTGCAAGTAGACTCCCAGTTCATCATCGGGCTTGAAGCGCCCCGACACATTGGGCACCACGCGCACGGCGCCGAGCACGAAGGAGGTGGGGGTGTCGGGAAAGTCGTCCAAGGGCTGCAACCGGTCAGCCAGCACCAGAGGGGAAGTGGTGAGCGAATCCGTCTTCAAAGCCGGGATGTGGATACCCTGGTAGAAGGTTCCGACATTGCTGCTGCTCAAGTCCTTGACCACCAGCTCGATCTTGTAGCGGCCCGGCTGCAGGGGGGCAATCTTCTGAAAGACCGATTTCTGGGTGCGTCCGGCTTCGATGTATCGAGCCTTGTATTCGGAGGCCAGGGTCTCTTCGAATTCCGTGATCAGCTTGCCCCTCATCGAAGTGATCCGACCGTAGATCCCCACCCGCGCCTTAAAAATGTCGCCCCGTGAGACGTAGGTCAGTTCGCTGTTGCAGATTTCCAAAGTGATCGGAACCAGGGCGTTGTGGTCGCCGACCCACACATGGTGGACGTAGACCGACAAGGGCAGCACATCATAAGTCACCCGCGTGTCAACGATCTTTTGCAGCTCTTTCTGCTTGATCTGAGGAGGCTTTTGCAAGCGGAAGTATTGCAGCTGGCGCTCGAAAGGCAGATCCTTGTTGCGGGCGCCCATGTACTTCTTCATGAAGGACAGGTTGTTCAGGTTGCCGGGGTGCAGCCCGGGGCGTTGGGCGCGGTTGGCCAGCCCGAAGCGCTCCGCATTGGTCTCGCCAAGGCCGTCCACGTGCAGCAACATATCCTTTTCCCAGGGGTACATGGCCAGCTTGAACTCGCCCGAGAAGGAGCGGTCCACAAACTCCAGCTCGATGTCGCCGCCCACGCCGGGCAGGTAGTTGTAATACCAGATCTCGAACGGATAGGTGGCTGTGCGGCCTCCGCCTTCCCAGGGCTTGCGCAGGTAGCTGCCGCCGGCGTAGTACTCGATCTCGTCAGCCGGCCCATACATGATGTAGGTTCGCCCTCGGTCGGTCTTCCATCCCGGAATGCCGCTGCCATATTTCTGGTTGACGAAGGCAAGGCGCCGATAGTGCTCTTCCTTGTACTCGTTGATGGCCGTCGTCAAGTCGGTATCGCGGCGCTGCCAGAATTGCTCGATGAACTGGTCTTTTTCATCGGCAGTGCTCAGCTCTTGGAAGATTTCCCGCTCCTCGTCGGTGATGATGTAAAGGACATCCTGGTCCATCCACTTTTGGTAATACTTGTCAGCCTCCCTTTCTTCCTTGCGCGGATCCTGCCCCCAAGCCGGGATCATGAGCAACAGGAAGATGAAGCAAGCAGTCGTCGAAGTCTTGGCATGCATGGCTTGATACCTCGTCATTGCCGCTCAAAGCACCAGGTTGCTCAGAGCACTGAAAGTCAGTTTCACATTATACGGCAATGCCGGGCTGCAGGGTCCGGGGGTTTGGTCGCGATCTGGACAAGCAGGCGGTCGGCATCACCAACTCACGGCTTTCGATGAGGGGAGGCCGCTGCTGGTTCAGGAGACGGCTGGTCGCCTTCCTTGAGGCGGTAGCGCCGACCGGCCTTCAAACCGTTGAAGCTTTGAACTTCCCCGGAGGGCCAGCGCACCTTCAATTCGGAGACGGTGTCATGCCGGCCCAGCCCGAAGTGCAGCCGCAAGTCGTTGGAAGCCTGGAAGCTGACTCCGCTTTGCACCTCCTGCAGCTGGCGCCCTCCCGCAGTCACGACAGTCACGCGGGCGCCCACGGCATCCCGATTGGAGCGGACCCCTTGCAGTTTCAGGCTGATCCAGTTTCCGTTGCGGTCACCGCCCTGGTTGACGAAAAGCTGCGGACGGCCATCCAGGTTGTTGACTGCGACATCGATATCGCCATCCCCGTCGAAGTCGGCGAATGCAGCGCCCCGCGAGGCTGAGGGCTTCTTGAGGCCGTCCCCCCACTTGCCGCTCACCTCCTCGAAGCTTCCGTCGCCCCGGTTGCGGTAGACGAGCTTGCCCTGGCGGTAGCTGGTCCCGATCTCGAAGTCGTCGACTTGGGGATAGACATGGCCGTTGGCGACGAAAAGATCGGGCCATCCGTCGTTGTCCAGGTCGGCAAAGTGGGTACCCCAGCCCAGGTACTGGCGGCTGGAAAACCCGACTTTTGCAGCGTAGCTGACGTCCCGAAAGACTCCCCGGCCCATGTTTCGGTAGAGGGTGTTGTAGTCGTCGGAGAAATTGGTCACAAACAGGTCCAGGTCGCCGTCGCGATCGTAATCCCCCAAGGCAACTCCCATCCCCGCCTGGGCATTCCCGTCCTCGCTCATGGCCACTCCTGCCAGCAAGCCGACTTCTTCGAAGGTGCCGTTGCCTTGATTGTTGAACAGGAAATTGGCTTGCGAGTCGTTGGCCACATAGATGTCCTGATCGCCGTCGCTGTCGTAGTCGCCCCACAAAACGCCCAGGCCGTAGGAAGCCGTCGCGGCCGCTTTGGCGCTTGCCGTCAGGTTGCTGAAAGTCCCGTCGCCGTTGTTGCGGTAGAGCACGTCGGACGCGCCCAGCATCCCTTTGGGGCCGCAGTGGACTTTCAGCGCCCGGTAGGAGCAGTCCCTTGTGTGGCTGGACTCGAAGTCGAATTTCACGTAATTGACCACATAAAGGTCCAGGCGGGAATCGCCGTCGTAATCGGCAAAGGCCGCAGCGGAGCTCCAGGCCTGCCCGCCCACTGCAGCGCTTGAAGTCACGTCGGCAAAGGTTCCGTCGCCGTTGTTGCGGAAAAGGGTGTTGGGACCGTAGTTCGAAACATAAAGGTCGGGATCCCCGTCGTTGTCATAGTCGGCCGCGGTGGCGCCCATCCCCCAGCCTGAGCCCGCCACGCCCGCCTTTTCAGTCACGTCTTCAAAGGTGCCGTCTCCTCGGTTGCGAAAGAGGGCGTTGCTGGCGCTTCGCCGACCGCTTTTGAGGTCTTCCCAACGCCCCCCGTTGACCAAATAAAGGTCAAGGCGGCCGTCGCCGTCATAGTCGATCCAGGCCACGCCTCCGCTCATGGTGTCCAACAGGGCGGCCTTGTCTGGGCTTCCGCTGACATGCTGAAAGTCCAAGCCAGCCTGCTGGGCCACATCCACCAACTGGATACCCGAAGCGAAGAAGAGTAGAGCCGTTCCGAAAAGCATGACGCCTGATTATATCGGCAGACAGCCTGCTGCCGGGTGCTGCTGCCTCTTTCCCCCTCTTGCCGCCGATCAACTTCGTTATACTGCTCGGTGTCGTATGCCAAAGCTGAGCCTTTCCACTGCGCTGATTGTATTCTTGACGGCCTGCGGGCCGACGATGGGCCAGATGCAGGCGCAACCCTCGCCAGCGCAGCCCGCCAACGTCATTCTCATCACCATCGACACTTTGCGCTACGACTACGTGGGCTACTCGGGGGCCGGAAAAGTCGAGACGCCCGTCCTGGACAGCCTGGCCAAGGACGGAGTCTGGTTTGAGACCGCCTACTGCCAGGTTCCTCTGACCCCTCCTTCGCATGCCTCCATCCTGACCGGAACCTACCCGGCAACGCACGGAGTGCGGGATTTCACCTCGGGGCCTCTTTCGCCTTCAGTCCCCACGCTGGCCGAGATCCTCAAGCAGCGGGGCTACGGGACTGCCGCCTTCATCAGCGCTCTGGTGCTCGACTCCGTATGGGGGCTGGACCGCGGTTTCGACCTGTATTTCGACTCATTCGAGGCGGGAGGCAATGGAGGAGCCAATCCCGGCAACGTGCAGCGTCGGGCCGAAGAGACCATCGACCAGGTGCTGGCATGGCATTCCAAAGCTGCGGAGCCCTTCTTCCTTTGGGTGCACCTCTTCGACCCCCATCATGACTACAACCCTCCCCAGCCCTACAAGGCACGCTACTCATCCGATCCCTATGCCGGTGAAGTGGCCTACGCCGATTCCCAAATCGGTCGGCTGGTGCAAGCGCTCAAGCAACGGCAGCAGTACGATCGGACCTTGCTGGTTGCGGTCAGCGATCATGGAGAATCGCTGGGCGAGCACCGAGAGCCCAATCACGGCTTTTTCCTTTATGAGACCACTGTTCGGATCCCTCTTCTTTACAAGCTGCCATCCGGCTTGCAGATTCCGAAGCCCCGCATCGAAAGCATGACCCAGACTGTGGACATCCTTCCCACCATTTTGCAGACCCTGCGCATTCCGCAAAAAAGGGAGTGGCGGATCGAGGGGCGGGGGCAACTTTCGGCCATCCTGGGAAAAGAGGGGCGGCCTGGATTCGGATACGCGGAGTCGCGATACCCCTGGAGCACCTTTGGGTGGAGTCCCCTCTACAGCTACCGGGAAGGCCGTCACAAAGTGATCGAGGCGCCGCGGCCCGAGCTGTACGACTTGGTGGTGGATCCGCTGGAAAGCAGCAACCTCTACTCTTCGCAACGCGCCCTGGGCGACCAGCTTTTGAGCAGCCTGCGCAGCCTCCGCCAGCAGCAGGGCGCAGGCAGCGTCCAAGGCACGGCGGCGGTGGATCCCGAGGTCTTGGAACGGCTGGCAGCGCTCGGCTATGCCACCGTCAGCAGTGCGGTGGCGGTTGAAGAAAAGGAGGGCCTGGCCGACCCCAAGGACATGCTGCCGGTCTATGCCCGGGTGGTTGAAGCCCTGGATGCAGCCGAGGCTGGGCAGCTTCAGCGTTCCAACTCGATTTTGCAGCCCCTGGCGCAGGACCATCCCGAGCTGTTTATCGTCCACAACACCATCGGGCTCAACAACCTCAAGATGGGCAGGCTGCAGGCGGCTCTGGAGGCTTTTGATCAAGCCCGCACGCTGAATCCGGGCTTCGACTCCATCCATGTCAACCGCGCCCGGGCCCTGGCTGGATTGGGGCGCCTGCAAGAGGCCATCTCGGTGCTGCAGGAGGTTGTCAAGCGCAACCCTCACCATCCGGCCGCTCAAATGCAGTTGGCAGGCGCATTGCAGCGTGCCCGCAAGCCGCAGCAGGCCGCGCAGGTGTACCGGCAGATCCTGCAAGAGCGCCCAGACGACCGCAATGCCCGCAAAATGATGGCCGTCTCGTTGGTGGACTCCCGCCAATTCGCCCAAGCGCTTCCCCATCTGGAAAAGGTCTTGAAAGAGGGTCCGCCGGATGCCCTGACCCTCAACTACCGGGGCATCGCCCTGGCCAACCACAACCGCCTCGACGAAGCGCTCGACTCCTACCGGGCCGCCCTGCGGATCAGGCCGGACTATGCCCAGGCCCGCCTCAACCTGGCCTACGCCCTGCTGCGTGTCAATCAGGTCGACGAAGCACGCAATGAATTCCAGCAGGTGTGCCGCCTCAATCAGGCCCTCTGCAATCGTCATCGCGGCCGCTTCAGCGACCCCTGAACAGGGAAGGGGTTCCCAGCCCGTCGAATGAGATACAATCTCCGCCTATGACAAAGCGCCCCATGGCATTTTTGGCGATCGTCCCCTTTTTGGGCCTGGCCGCCGTGCCGGCTTCGACGACGCGTCCCTTTCAGATCACCTTCTTTTTCACCGGCTATGTCCAAGGCAGCTTCGAGCCCTGCGACTGAACCGCCACCCCGGACGGGGGGTTGGCTCGTCGGGCCGGCTATGCTCAAAGCTACTCCAAGGGGAATCCGGGCGCCGTCTTTCAGATCGACTTGGGCAATTACTTCAGCAGCCGCGGCCTGGAATCCCAGGCGGTCAACCGGCTCATGCTGGAAAGCTTCCGACTGCTGCCTCTCGACTTGTTTCATCTTTCTTTCGGCGACCTTTTTTTGTGGAATGATCTCAGCAAACCCGGCTTGGAGACCCGAATCGTGTCGACCAACTTGGTTGCGCTGGACGGCGGCGCCCCTTCGCCTCAGCCCTACTCTGTTCTGCAAGTCTCCCCCGAGCAGACGGGCCTGCAACGCCCTGTGCGCATCGGCTTCATGGGGTTGACCACACCTCAGCGCGTCAAAAAGCGCTCCGGGTTTCGGGCCTTGGATCCGTTCCAAGCAGTGGCACGATGGAAACCCGAGGCAATGGAGCAAGCCGACTTCCTGATCTTGATGTCCGACTTGCCCCGGCAGGCCCAGCACTTCGCGGAGGACAGCCTGATCGCTCGGCTGGCGCGTGAGCATCCCGAGATCCGAGCCATCCTGCTGGCCGAAAAGCGGTTTATCCTTTATCAGCCCGAAAGGGTCGGCAACGCCTTGGTCCTTTCCAGTGTCGATCGCGGGCGCTACCTGTCGCGGCTGCTGCTCCACTTTGACTCGCAAGGCCGTTTTTTTGAAGCCTGGGGGCAGAATGTTCAACTCGATTCCAGTGTCGCGGAGCAGGCACAACTCCTGCAGAAACAACGATTGCTCTCAGGGCAGATCCGGTAAGAAAGGGGGGCCGATCGGGGACGCAAAATTCTCAGATTTTTCCTTTGCACTCGGTTGGGCCAAGTGGTATACTGCGCCTTTTCCCGGCGCACGGGTGTGCGCTGCGTAGCGTGGGAGACCGCCTTGCGGCGGTGAATGAGAGGCTGAAAAATCGAGAGGGCTGGCCTTCGAGCAATTACACGGAGGGGTGGCTGAGTGGACAAAAGCAACGGGCTGTAAACTCGTCGGGCTTCGCCCTTCGCAGGTTCGAATCCTGCCCCCTCCATACATACCCTCAGGCCATAGAGGGGCGGTTAAGGGGCTGAGGGGGTTCCTTTGGAAGTGCAAGTTTCCCAAAAGGCGGGAGTAACTCAGTTGGTAGAGTCATAGCCTTCCAAGCTATTGGTCGCGGGTTCGAGTCCCGTCTCCCGCTCCATTTTTGGCCTGCATTCGCACTTTTAACAGATAGACGGACCTTAGAAACAGCGTGCCCACGTAGCTCAGTGGTAGAGCGCTTCCTTGGTAAGGAAGAGGTCACCAGTTCAATCCTGGTCGTGGGCTTTGTCTTTTTTACAGCAGAAAAGGGACAAGCGAGGAGCATCATGGCAAAAGAGAAATTCGAGCGGACCAAGCCGCACGTGAACATCGGCACGATCGGGCACGTGGACCACGGCAAGACGACGCTGACGGCGGCCATCA
>JANQFM010000336.1 GCA_028277865.1 Acidobacteriota bacterium | reverse complement strand
AACCGATGGTGACGGGAAGCTTTTTGCCAACGAGCGCGCTCAGGCGGTTGCGCAGCTCAGCAGCCATCAAGGAGTCCAAACCCATTTCCTGAATCGCCTGTCCGGTCTGTATCTCGCTGCTTGAACGAACACCCAGCACCCGGGCCAGCTCATCCCGGACGGCTGAAAGTAAAAAGTCAAATCTGTCTGGTTCTGCAGCCGCCTGCAATTGATCGCGCAGATTCCGGCTTGATGGCAGTGTGGTTTGCATCGGTTTCGCTTTGACCAGCCGACTCAACAACGGTGGCACCGTCAGCCGTTCGAAGGTTCGTTGCAGTCGTTGTAAATCAAGATTCAACCCCATGTACACAGCCCGCTCGGAGTGAATGGCGCTTTCGAGGATGGCCATCCCCTCTTCACTTTTGAGCGGCATGAATCCCTGCCGGCTCAGACGGTCTTTGTCCTGCCGGCTCAACTCGGCGGCCATGCCACCCTCATCCCACGGTCCCCAGACAATCGAGGTCGCCTGGAGCCCCAGTTTCCTTCGTTCCACGGCCAGGGCGTCCATGAAGGCGTTCGCCGCGGCGTAATTGCTCTGTCCGGGACTTCCCATTGTACCCGCTACGGAAGAGAATAAAACGAAGAAGTCGAGCTTGTGCCTCAAGGTCGCATGATGAAGGGCCCAACTGCCGGCGACCTTGGCTCGAAACACCCGTCTCAGCTTGTTGCGGTTTTGCTCCGCGATCATGGCGTCGTCCAGCACGCCCGCGCAGTGCATCACGCCTCGCAGCGGCAGGTTGGCGGGGATCGTGTCCATGATCATCTTCAATGCCGCTTGATCGGCGACGTCGCAGGCCACGACACGGACTTGAGTTCCCGAGGCTTCGAGCTCAGCAAACAATCCGTCGACATTCTCCGCCCGTTCGTCACTGCGCGACAGCAAAATAAGATTCGCCACCCGGTGTTTGGCTGACAGCCAACGCGCGACAGACCGGCCGATGGCACCCAGCCCCCCGCTTATGATGACCGTGCTGTCCGGAGGAATAAGGGCCTTTTCACGAACCAGTACGACTTTGCCGATGTGCCCGGCAGCAGCCATGAGCCGGAAAGCGGCCCTGGCCTGGGATATGGGGTAGACATGCCGATGGAGCGGCTTCAAGCGCCTATTGGCGAACAGCGGCGCCAGGATCCGCCAAATTTCACCAATACGCTGTTCGCCGCATTCCGTAAGATCAAAGGAGCGGTATATGACCCCCCGGTGCTGCTGTGCAATCTTCTGCGGATCCCGCAAATCCCGTTTTCCCATTTCGATGAAGCGGCCTCGTTCTTCAAGCAATCCCAGGCTTTTGTCGATGAATTCTTCGATCAGTGAATTGAGCACGACCTGTATCCCGGCATCCTTGAAGGCTTCGGCAAAACCGAGATTTCTTGAATTGGCAATATTCTCAGCTTTGACACCGTTGGCCTTGACCATGTCCCATTTTGCCGGGCTTGCCGTGGCAAAGACCTCCGCGCCGAGATGACGGGCCACCTGGACGGCAGCCATACCGACGCCCCCCGCTGCGGCATGGATGAGAATACGTTCGCCCGCCTTTAATCCCGCCAGATCGTTTAGGGCATAATATGCGGTTAAAAAGCACAAGGGGATCGTTGCCGCTTCCTCATCGCTGAGGTTGTCGGGAATTGGGCAGGAAAGGGACGCCTTGGCGACAAACTCCTTGGCAAAACAGCCTTGCCCGATGCCCATGACCCGGTCTCCCTGACGAAAGTCCTTTACCCGGGAGCCGATTTCCAGAATCTCTCCCGCGAACTCGAATCCCATCTGCCCGGCGTCTCCGGGATAGAGGTCCAGGGCCTTGAGCACATCACGCAGGTTCAGACCACCGCCCCGCATACCTACCCGCAGATCCTGCGGGCCTAATCCGACAGCCTCTTGTTCGACGAAACCCAGTTGATCGAAGCTGCCCGGCTGAAGGGTATCCAGACGCCACGTCATGCCAAGAGGGGCAAGCAGTTCCTGGGGAGGGTTGCGCTTCAGACGCGGAAAGAAAAACTTACCCGCGTTGACCTGGATTTCGGGTTCTTTCAGGTGCAGCGCCTCCATCAGTGTCGCGGGCTCGAGATGAGTGAGTTCTGCATCTATGAGACGAAGGTCCAAGTCAGGATTTTCGCTGCGAGCGCTCCGCGCCAATCCCCGCAGCGACAGGGACGCCAGATGGTGGACCAGCCAAATCATCGGCTGATCGCTGCCAAGCTCGGACCAGCGCTGCAAGATCTGAAGGGCCTTCCAGGCCAGCGCTTCCGCCTCGGCCGCCACATCCGATTTGGGAGATTGGGTATTCCACAGGCATAGCAACGGTCTTTTGCCTCGCCAGCGGGGCACGTCTTCGGATAAAAGATTATAGCCGATCCGGGCTTTGCTGAGAAGGTTCGGCAACTGGGAGTCTTCATGCTGTAAAAACAGGTCAAAGGATAGGGTTTGATCTTCCAGCTCCAAATGGTCCTGGATATAATCGACAACAAATTCAAACCGTCCCTGCTGAAGCCCCTGGGCCTGCAGGGTATACTGATCGACTTTTTGCAGGTGCAGGCCCTCGATGATCCCAATCGACGCTTTGCTGTTGTCGAAAAGGTCGACGCGCAGGCTCATACCGCTTGTGCCCTGATGGATTTGCGAGAACTTTACCCACAGGCTTTGCTCCGTAAGTCCCCATAGCTGGTATCGATCGATAGCGAAAGGAATGAAGACCTGTCCTGCCGGCACCTCGGGCAGCAATGAAAAGAGGCTGTGCAAACTTGCATCCA
>JANQFM010001033.1 GCA_028277865.1 Acidobacteriota bacterium | reverse complement strand
TCTGCACGGCAATGAACGTGCAGGGGGCGGACTCGATGATGGTCAATTAGGACCGACTTCCCCGTTCCTTTCCTGCTCCCATCAGGAACCCCGGAGCAGGATGCCGAAGTCCGCCCCCCTTTCATTCCTCGCCTCTTTCAGGCTCGCATCCCGTCACTGTCCGGTCGGCTGCCAGTTGTATTGACGCCGGTGGAAGATGCGTCCTGTCTCTTCGTTGCAGACCACTTCGATGCGCCGAAAACGCTTGTCGGACACACTTGGGGGTACAAAAGTAAGGACATACTGATTCTTCAGCTCGCGGGCCACTTGGCCATAGCTGGAGCGCAGTTCGACAAGTCGCTCTGGGAAAAAGACTCGGCCTCCGGTCGATTCCGCCAGATGATTCATGGAGGTTTCTTTTTCGCGGAAGTAGACATCGACGAAGTTCTTGTCCTCCTTGAGGACTTGCTTCATGACCCGGTTGAGGAATTGGACGCGATTGCTTTCGGCCACCTTGGGCAGGACCAGTCGGGTCCGGCTCACGATGTAGAGCGAAATGTCCGAGGAGACCAGGTTTTCGATCACATCGTCGTAGTTTGCGTAGCTTTCGTTGTCCAGCCCGTCGGTGAGCAGGATGATCACCTTGCGGCCGCTGGCCCGCTCCAGCATTCTCGAGCTGGTCTGCATCAGGGCGTCCCAAAGGGCGGTCCGGTAGCCGGGCTTGAGTTTCTTGAGGCTTTTGCGGATTCGCTTCTGGCGGTTGGTCCAGGGCTGCAGCACCTCGACCTTGTCGGCGAAAGAGATGATGGCGATGCGATCCTCCCTATCGAAGGCGCTGGCGAAGCGGATGGCTGCCTGCCTGATTTCCTTGATTTCTTCCTGAACGCTGCCGCTCACGTCCAGAAGCAGGACCACGTGAATCGGCGCTTGGTCGAGCAAAAAGTTCTCGATGGGCCTTTCCCGACCTTCGTCCAGCAAGCGGAAGTTGTCGCGGGTCAAGGTGTTGATCAGCTTTCCACGATTGTCAAAGACGGTGACGGGCACCTTGATGAAATTGGCCTTGATTCGGAAGGTGGGGGAAGGTTGCTGAGCCGTCAGGGAATCGGCAAGCCAGCTGGAAGACAAAAGCAAAAGCACGGCGCAAGAACGCATTATCACTCATTATAGCACCCGCCTATCCGGCAGATTCTGCCCACTGGCGATAGGAAAAATGTTCACAGCGGTAACGTCGGGCCGACAGCACCGGAACCGGAAGCTGGTTGCTTCGGCCCAGCCGGTTGTCAGGGCAGGTGAGCAGCCGAAGGGTGCAGTGATGAGTGTGAGTAAAGACGCAGCGGGCTAGGCCGCTAGGGTTTCAGGATTCTTCACGATTGAGTCAGATTTGGCTGCGATCGGTCCGGCGGCGGTCGGGGGTTCCGGGTTCCGGGCTCCAGGTTCCGGATTCCAGAGTCC
>JANQFM010001032.1 GCA_028277865.1 Acidobacteriota bacterium | reverse complement strand
TAGGCCCGGCTATCCCTCCGGTTTTGCTCCATCCGAGCAGGCCGAACCTGACCCGAATCTGAGCGCGATAATTGCACAACTTATTCCTGGACAAGCCCTAAGCGGGCCGCAGCTTGTGGACGGTGTTGGCGGCCTCCTGCTCTTCGTCGCCCTTCATGTATTCCAAATAGAGGCGTTCAAGGTCTTCCCGCTTCAATTCGGTGCGGCTTTTTTCCACCACCTTGCGCCCTTCTTTCATGATGCCCACCCGGTCAGCCAATTCCTTGGCGCGGAAAATGTCGTGAGTGGACATCAGTATCGCCTTTCCCTGCCTGCGCAGATCCTTGAGCGTGGCGACGAAGTCGGCTGCTGCCTTGGGATCGAGCCCGGACATGGGCTCGTCCAGCAGGAGCGAGGGCGCGTCTTTGATCATGGCGATGGCGATGCCCAGCTTCTGACGCATTCCCTTGCTGAATTTCTTGACTTGCTGTTTAAAGGCTCTTTGCGGCAACCCGACCTGGCGCAGCAGTTGGGCGCACTCCTGCTGGCCCACCGGCCCATGCTGGCTGACGCGGGCGAAGAAATCAAGGTTCTGGCGGGCGGTCAGATTGCCATAGAGCTTGACGTTTTCCGAAAGGTAGCCGACATAACGCTTTGCGTTGAGAGGGTCGCTGTGAACGTCGACGCCGTTGATCAAGGCTTGTCCAGCCGAAGGCTCGATAAAGCCCAGGAAGAGATCGATAGCGGTTGTCTTGCCCGCTCCATTGGCACCCAGCAGGCAGTAGATCTCACCTTCGGTCACTGTCAGTTGCAGCCTGTCCAGGGCCAGCACCCCGTCTTCGTAGCGTTTGGTCAAGTCGATCGCTTCGATCATCTACTCTCCTCCAAGGCCGGAGCGGATCTCGCGCAATGCCGCATAGGCCAAAATAGAAAGGGCTTTGGAGTTGTCGCCCCCAATTCCCGCTACCGCCGGGTCAGCTTGATGGCCATGGCCACCGCTCCGGACAGCAAAGCCAGCAAAACGCCGACCAGCGACAAGGTCACCAAAAGGTTTGACTGAGGCTTGACGCTGATGCGGTAGATTTTGTCCTCTGAGGGAACCTGCCGGTTGTAGGCGTAGCTTTGGGTCCTGAGGCGCACTTCGTAGTCCCCTACGGCGACGTCCTGGGCCGGGACGATCTGCAGGTCGACCGAGGTCTCCCGCCCCAACTCCAGCGAACCCAGACTGTCTGGATTGAAGGTCACAGTCCAGCCCATGGGCGCCTCGCCCAGAAGCCGAACCGAGTCCAGGCGGCGGGTGCCCGTATTGCGAATGTTGATTTTGGTCAGTACCGACTCCCCGACCGGAATCTCCGAGAACAAGGAGAGGGCTGTCACCTCGATCTTGCCGATTCCCCGAGGGACAACCTCCAACCGAAGAGAGCCGGCGCCGCTTTGTTCCAGTTCCTCAATTGAATGGGGCTGCTCGGCCGTCAGGCCGGGACGGCTGGCGGGATCGATCACGACGGCCACGAACTCCAGCGGCTGATCGACGACAATCTCCTCGCCGGGCTGTTCGGGCAGAAAAAGACGAAGCTCAAGTCGTTGCTCGGTCACCCCGGCGGGAAAATTCAGCAAAGAAAGCCGTGCTTCGGTCTCAGGTTCTATAAAGCTGTGGGCGATTTGCCTGGGCAGGTTGAGCGCCAGCAACTGGAAGCTGCGCACGTCGACCGTGGTCCGCTGCAGCCGCAGGGAGTAGGTCACCGGCGTGCCCAAATCCCCTTCCTGGGAGAGCTGGGTCGAGGAAACGGTCACAGCTGTGCCGCTCTCCTCCTGTTCCAATTGGATGTCGATTTCCCGTTCCTGGCCGAGGTAGGAGGCTGCCACCACCAAATGGCTGACATCGCGCAGGATCTGGAATACGATCGTTTCCGACTTTCCGTATTTCAGTTGTGGGATGTGCTGTTCGTAGGGCAGCCCGATGGTCGTGCCGCGCGGCACTTCGCCGCTTCCCGAGTCCCGGAGTGAAATGAAAATGTCCCGGATGTCACGGGTGCGCAGCTCATCGGGAATCGGCTCGGCGCCCTCGAAGTTGTTGAGCATCTCGAACTGTGCATCGTCGAAGGTGGGCGTCAGGTTGGTCACGGTCAAGCGAACGAACTTGCGGCCTCCTGAGTCTTGATACTTGACGGCATTGCGGATCGACAGGCGTGGCTGAAGGCTGAGCAGGGAAAGAACGGACTCTTGATAGGCCAATTGTGCCGTTTCAAGCTGGCTGCGGACCTGCTCGAGTTCCGCCTGGGAGATCAGCCCCTCGCCACGTAGGCGGAGAGCGCGTTCGAAATCCGCCCGCGAAGCCCGCAGCTCAACCTGCTTTTGCCGTACCTCCAGAACCCGGCGGTGCGTCTCGGTGACGTTGGAGGACTGACCCAGCAGTCCAGCAGGGAGGAGGGGAATCCCGAGGAGCAGCCCGACGGCCATCAGGCAGAGGAATCCCCTCCTCAGCCTTGTCTTGCCGTATGGCTGCACTCTTCTTGGCCTCAGCATTCCCTACCCTGAACAGGAGCAAGCACAACGAAATCCTATAAAGAAGTCAAAAGTCTTATGGTAAAAGCTCATCCGGTAGGCGCAGCGCAGCAGATCAGCCTCCGTACTCCAGCAGCCGCCGCGGGCCACCCGGAAGACCTTCCCTGTGCCGGACTCCACGCCGTAAGGCTTGTAGTAGTCGCTAGTCCATTCGAAGACATTTCCAGCCATATCAAAGAGGCCGTAGCCGTTGGGTTGAAAAGATCCTACGCGGCAGGTCTGCGGGCCTTCGGGATTCATTTCCCAGGCGTAGGCCCGAAAGCCGAAGTGCGCCCGATCATCGGGCTCTTCATCGCCCCAGGGATATTGCTTTTGCTCCAGACCGCCCCGTGCGGCTTTTTCCCACTCCTGCTCAGTCGGAAGACGGTGTTTTTTCCCGGTCAGTTCCGACAGCCAATTGCAGTAAATCTCCGTATCTCTCCAGCCCACATGCACCACGGGATGATCAGGGCAGTCGCGGCCGTAATCGCCCCACCCGATCGGATCTTCCGGATATTCCCGCTGCGTCGCATCACAGAACTTGCGGTATTGCCGATTGGTTACGGGATATCGGGCGATTTCAAAGCAGTCCAGCTCGACTTCATGAGAAGGCTCCTCGTTGGGTCGCCGGTCGCTGCCCATGGTGAAGGTTCCGGCTGGGATGCGGACCATCTCGGGCAGGTCTGCGATTTCCGGCACATGCCTCGAGGAGGGTTTGGCAGGCATCGGCCCCAAACCGTCGATTTGCACTAGGCCCGAAGACGCGCCAGCCGTCTTGGCATCTTGTCGATCTGCCAGCAAAGCGCAGATTTCGGCTACCGACTTGTAGCGCTGCTGAGGGTCCGATTGGGTGGCCTTGGCCACCAAATCCAGCACTCTCTGCGGCGAATCGGGCCGACGCCGGCCGAGCTGCTGGGAAGGGCTCGCGGCCCCGTCCTCCGGCTCGGGCCGGGGCGGTTTCCCGGTCAGCAAGTGGACTAGCATGGCCCCCAGTGCGTAGATTTCGCTGGGTACCGAAGGCTGTTCGCCTGCGATCAATTCGGGCGCCAGATACCCGGGGCGCTGCTGCTCATCATCGGCACCCAGTTTTTGAAGCAGCTGAGGAAGGCCGAAATCGTCGACCTTGACAGTCTTTTCCTGGGCGTACATGACCCGGTCGGCATTGATGGCGCCATGCAAAAGCCCTTGCGCGTGTGCGGCTGCAACAGCCTCACAGGCCTGATTGAGCAAACCGATGGCATGGGTGAAAGCGTGAATGCCGTTAGGCTGGACCAAGGCGGAAAGCGGATGCCCGTTTACGTATTCGCTGATGAGGAAGGCGGAGTCGCCGCCGAGGAGAAACTCGTGATAGCGAACTGCGTGAGGGTGCTGCAGCTGCCCCAGGTGCCGGGCGGCATCCCGCAGATATTTCTTGAAGCGCTCTTTGTCGCCGCTGCCATTGAAAGGAATGATCCTCAGGGCAAACGGGGTTGCCGGCTGATCCGGGTGGACTGCCCGGAACAGCTCCAAGCCCGATCTCTTACCCAGAAAGTTGGTCACCTTATAACGGCCGACCTGACGATTGAGCATCCTTGAACCTCAAGCGGACAGCCGCTCTCAGCGAACCAATCGCATGACCTGCTTTCCCTTGGCCAGGCGCAGGACCACCCGGCGTTCGGCATCGATCCACATGGTGGACTCGACCATCTGCTTGGAGGGCATGAGGCGCTTGCGCTCCACGACGAAGCAGTCCCTGCCCTGAACCTCTTCCCGCCCCTTAACCCTAAAGGTGCGCAGCTCCCCGCTGGCTCGCCTGAAGACCTGCATGTAGTCGTCCTTGAGCTCGGTCATCCAAGCCCCGTAGAAATCCGCCAAGGTCGAGTCGGATTCGAAACTGGCCTCGGAGCTGTTGCTGACCGATTTGCCCGCCTCCAAGAGGGTCCGGATTCTCAACACATCGCCTGTTTCGAGATCGATCAGAGCCTTGATCGTCTTGCTGACGGACTGATACCCCCTGTGGCAGCGCAGGTAGGGCGGCATGTCCTGCTTGGCCTCCACAGCTAGGCAGGTGTGCTCGCCGCAAGCCTCCTCGCCGGTCACTTTGACCGTTTGGCTATTAGGCAGCGGCGCCACCAAGGCTGTGCCGCGGGACTCCTTGTAGCTCGCCAAAGGCTCTTTGACCTCGCTTCCCTCCTCGACTTGCGTGGTATATGAGAAGGCTTCGCCCACCTTCAGCTTGGGCATGGTTGGGGCATCTTGAGCAGTGGCCGGAATCCAGGCCATAAGGAGTGCAAAAAGAAAAGGGCGCATAAATCATTCCTCCCAGCCGGTGCTTGGCCGGCTTATAGTTTGACAAGTTAACGCACATCATACCGCCTAAACCGAATATAGGCCAACAGGAAGAAGGCGATGGTGAAGCCGACCAGCAGCAGCATCTGGTCCCAAACAGAACCGGCGGCCTGTGCCAGGTTCAGGTTCTGCTGAGTGAATCGGGGGACGTTTTCGAGCTCGACGGTCCCGATCATCAGCGCACCGCCGACACCGGGCACGAGGTCCCGATATCCCTGAGAGAAGATCTCCCGGTGGAGCTGTTCGCGGAAGTTGCCGAGCTGGCGCTGAAAATGCTCGGCCTGCATAAGGCCCGTTCCGCTCAAAGCAGTGAAGACCATGGTCAACGGTGAAGTCGGCGATAGGGAAGCGATCAGGGAGGCGATGCGGAACTGGGTCCTGCGCCGGTTGGCGTATTCCCGGTCCATCTGGCCATGGATACGTTCAATCTCAAGAGCGTACTTCATCGCCACCGGCTTGCGGATTTCCTCATAGTCGGGATCCTGGAAATGAGGCCGCAATTCGGCATTGCGGCGGCGTTCGATGTCCTGTGCCGCCAGGTTCTTGCGCAGCATGAAGCTTTCGGTGCTCTCCACCGGGTAGATCGCCTCGGCCAGAATTCCGCCGACTTGCGGGACGACTGCGATCAATCCGGCCCACAGGAAGAGCAGTACGGTGATTGCCGTGAGGGATCGCGAAGTCCAGGAAGAAACCAGCGCTCCCAGGCTGAGAAAGCAGGAGAGGTAGAGGACCGAGACACCGAACAGGGTTGCGATCCTCAACCATTGCTCCCCCGAGGCAAGCGCTCGGTCGCCCTGAAACTGAAGGGCCAGCAGGCTGATCAGCAGCCCGATGGCAAAGGGGACCATCAGGACCGCCATCGCACTCAGGTACTTGCCGAAAAGAAGGCTGTCGCGAGGGACGGGGTTGGAGAGGATCAGTCGCAGGGTCCCTCTCTCTTTTTCGCCGCAGATCATATTGAAGCTGAGGATGATGGCCACCAATGAAAGCACGAACTTGACGATGAACAGCAGGTCGATCTTTCCGAAAAGGCCGCTGATCGGATTGTCGAGGATCTGGCCGGCCCCGTAGTTGACGCCGTCTTGACGAATGCCGATGGTGCTGGGCATGGCCATATCCAGCCCGGTGGCCATGCCCGCCAAGGCAGCCTTCTTGCGGAAGACCTTGAGCTCCAGCTGATCGCTGGGGATGAAGCCCCTCATGCTGCGCTCAAACTCCGATTCGGCTTGGCTCTGATAGGCCGCAAACTGCCTGGCGGCCCGCTGATTCACCAGCACGCTGAGAGGAATCAGAGTGCAGCACAACAGGCAGATGAAAAGGAACTTCCGGCTCACAAAGGCATCCAGGATTTCGCGAAGCAAAATGGCCTTCAACATGTCCAATCCCTCAGTCAAGGCTGCTGCAAAAGTGGCTTGGCTCTCAACGAAGGTCCGCTATGGCGCACCTTTCCAGGACAAAACGACCAGATGACCCCAGGGATTGTCCGCCTATGCCGCCGGCCCGCCCCTCATGCCAGGCTGGCCGCCTCGCTTTGAGCCTCCTTTTGCTGAAGCTTTCTCTGTTTGAGTTCCTCATACTGCTTTCTTACACGGGTCACGCTCTGCACGGGGATCATCGAGTCCTTCCACAGGGCGTCCACAGCCAGCCGGTGATAAAAATCGCAATAGAAGTCGCTGTGAGACTCGATGCTGCCATGCAATTCCTGGGCGTTGGCCCGGCAGCCCCCCGCACAGACGTATTTGACGTCGCAAGTCGAGCATCCGGGCAGGCGATCGACCGTCAGATCCCGAAGGCGCCTGAGCACTTCGGAGCCGTAAAAGATCTCATCCAGAGGCTGGTCGAAGATGTTGCCGGCCAGGAATTGAGGTTTGCACAGCAACTGGCACGGATACAAGTCTCCGTTTGACAGCATGGCCAGTTCACCTTTGCCGACTCCGCAGTGATTGCGCATGGGCGCCCAAGGCCTGACCCGCTCCATTCTCCGATCCCAGACGATTTCCAGGTCGGCGTCGAAAAGGTCGGCGAAATCAGAAGCTTCAATTTGGTCGGGCATCGGATGCGAGGAGTCTGTGACAAAGGGCGGCGGCTGCAGCGGCCACTGCACCTCCGCCGAAGAGGCGCAGCCGGGGCAGTAGGTGGTGGCACGAAAGCGGTCGGCTCCCAGTTCCTCCAGGCAAAAGCGCTTGAAGTCCCCCATGGTCTTGTAGTTCTTGTCTGAAATCACGGCGCTGACCACCAGGATGGCGTTGCGGCCGGGAACCTTTGCCAGCTTGCGGATGCTGTTCAATGCGGGCTCGTACGATCCCTTGCCCCGGTGGTTTTCCATCAAGTCTTTGTGATGGCTGTCGAAGCTGACCCAAATGCAGTCGAACAGCTTGGCGGCCCCGCTGGTGAACTCATCCGTGTCTTGGCGGCCGTTGGTCACCAAAGTCACCAGGGCTCCCGGATGCGACTTGACGTGAGCAGCCGTCTCCAAGAGGTCGTCGCGCAGCGTTGCCTCGCCGCCGCAGAAGTTGATTTGCTTGATGTCGAACTCGCAGATCCGGTCGATGGCCCATTTGAGCTGCTCGGTCGACATCTCCGGATGCTCCTTGACGAAATAGGCTCGCTCTTCGAGATTATAGCAGTAGACGCAACTCAAGTTGCATCTCTCCGTGTTTTGAATGTAGATGTTGTCGGGTGGCTTGGGCTTGCGTTTCGTGATGTCGGCGGCCTTGTATTCGCCCAAGTGCAAGAAGCCAGTATTGACCAAGTCCTGGGTGAACTGAAGCATCGAGTCGGCCACCTGCTCGAAGGGCATTTGGTAGGAGCCCGCGATGTATTCAACCGCTTGGCGCAGGATGGGAAAGCGCGTGATGGCTTCCACAGCCGCCAAGCCCTGTGGATTGGCGCGAATCACGGAATGGTTTCGTGGATCGTAAAGAAGTGTCCATTCGCCTTTTTCGTAGCGGTGCACCAGCGGCGGCACACAGACCTTGGCGTCCAGATTGAGATCCAGGTCGTTTTGCATGGCTATCTTCCTTTGAAAATCTGGGAATGATGGCCAGGAAGCGGACAGCCTGTGGCGAAGAAACGAATCCCCGGTTTCGGTGCCGTCGGCCCGTCGGGCCCTGTTGCCTCAGAGTTCTCACTCCAAGTGGAACGAAGTGATTTCAGCGGAGCCTGGCCGATGAGGCCAGCATCTCCGGCTGTCAGATCACCTCGGCGCATCAAGAATCCCGATGACCGAGCCCGGCTTTGCCCAAAACCTGGTAAGGTTTCAGCAGGAGGGGCAGGATTGCCTCTTGACCGTATCCAGCCGTTCTGCGGTTGACGCGGTTTTCACGTTACAGAGGCATCCTGCTTCTCCGCGGGCTTCGATCCCAAGCTGCCCGCTTCCTACTCCATCACTGCGTTGGGGTGCTAGTTATTGCTGGCCGCAGGCGTCCATAACCTCAACTTCGACGGTGACGTCGTCGACGGTCACGGAAACACAGCCTGTGCAGCCGCAGCCGCAACGCTCTTCCGTCGCGGCTTCGAGAGCCGCAGTGCTAGCAAATGCAAGTGGATTGAACATAAGTTCTTTCCTTTCTATGGTTTTCTGCGTCTACCGCAGAGTCGGCTGCTGTTCATCATGAGCCACTGACAAAGATCATTTGAGCCCTATTGGAATCACTTCGACCCGGTGCTGGCCGTCGTCTCCCTTGCGAACTACGACTTGGCGTTCCCCGCCTGACTTGGCCCGGACGATGTATTGGGCAGGACTTTCCTTAGGCGGGGCCGCCGCTAGGCGATCGGCGGCCTGATATTGTTCGTCGTAAAGCCGTGCGTAGAAGGGGTTGCTCCCATATAGCTGCGCATGCGTCCCTTGGCCAACCAGCTTGCCCCGGTCAAGCACCAGGATGAGGTCGGCATCGAGAATGGTGCTGAAGCGATGGGCGATAATGAAGCAAGTGCGGTCTTTGCCCATCAGCCGGTTGATGGCCTCTCGAATCCGGTTCTCGGAAATGGAGTCAACTGAGGAAGTGGCCTCGTCGAAAATCAGGATGGGCGGATCCTTGAGCAGGGCTCTGGCAATAGAGAGCCGCTGGCGTTCACCGCCCGAAATCCGAATCCCCGACTCGCCAAGCTCGGTGTCCAGCCCTGACGGCAAACGACTCAGCAAATCCCCCAACTGGGCAGCTTCCAGCGCTGCCGTCAATTCTTCGTCGGATGCCCCAGGGCGGATGCAGACCAAATTGTCGCGGATGGTTCCGGAGAAAAGGAAGGTGGCCTGGGAGACGATGCCGAC
>JANQFM010000313.1 GCA_028277865.1 Acidobacteriota bacterium | reverse complement strand
TCCCGGCGGCGGCAGCCAGAATCATCCGTGCCCGATCAGCCATCCTTTGCTCCGCAGTCCCTGAGCGCACCCAGGAAAGAAGGGTTTCCCGTTGCTCGGGGCTGACCTCGATCCGTGTCGGCTTTGCCATCTTCTGTCCTCCTTGTTCGGAGGCCAGTATAGGCGAAATGCCTGACGCTTAATTTTGCAAATAAGTACTAGATCACCCGCTACTCCGATCCTGTGCCAGCCAGAGGCCTTCAGCAGTTTTAATGACCTCTTCGACTTGGCAAAATCTCTTAATCTCCATATAATATTGTGGAAACCTTGATTTCATAGATTTCCTCAAGGAAGGTTCAGGCTGGATGGCATGACGAAGGTTTTTATTTGCTATCGCCGTGACGACAGCCAGGAGGCAGCCAGTCGGCTGCACCAGGATCTGTGCCGCGTCTTTCGCCCTCTTGAAGTCTTTCGGGACGAACGCAGCATCCCGGAAGGCATCTCCTGGAACGACGAGATCGGCAGGGCGCTCAAGCAGTGCGATGTGGTCTTGGTCTTGATCGGGAAGCGATGGGCGCCGAATCGGCTGCATGAAGAAGGCGACGTTTTGGCACGAGAGCTTCGAACCGCCCTTCAGAGTCGAAAGCTGGTCATCCCCGTTCTGGTCGGCGAAGCCGACATGCCGGACGAGTCCAGCTTGCCCTCAGACCTGGAGAAACTGCCTCAACTGCAAGCCCGCCGACTGCGGGAAGATAGCTGGGAGCACGACGTCGACCAACTGATCGCACGCGCCAACCGGCACCTCCACCGCCACCGCGCCTCTCACCGTCTGGCAGCCCTTGCCGCCGGATTCCTTTTGGGCGGATTGTTCAGCCTTTCCGGTTTCCTCGATCGAACAGGATTTGTCAAAGACCTGGACAACTTGGCCGTCCAGTGGATCAGCCAGGGCCAGGATCGCAGCCTGCCCTATGACAAGGTGTCGCTGATCGCCGCCCAAGGGTACGAGGACGATGCCACAACGCACGAACGGGCTGAGTGGAGAAGGCAGCATGCCCGGATGATCCGAGGCCTGGCCCGGGCAGGAGCCCGAGTGGTGGTCTTTGACGCCTACTTCGAAATGCCCCTGAACGAAGCACTTGGCGACGATCCGCTCAGCCCTGATCAGCAGCTCTCAGAAGCCATCACCGAAGCGCGCCGTCTAGGGACGGAAGTGGTTATAGGCGTCCGAACAATGCTGCCGGCAGATCCCCAGGACGTACTGGACTTGCCCAAGCCGATGATCGCCGACTCGTTGAAGGAGGCCGTCGGCGATGGCTGGGGGCTGGTGGCCCTGGAAGTCGACTCCCCGGAAGGCCGCCTCCTGGAATTCGACCTGGGCCGCCCCCAGAAGGAAGATTCCCCTTCCGGCAAGCTCTACCTCTGGCCCACCCTGCCTTTGCTGGCTCTGATGCGCTACCGGGGCACCCAGGAGGCTTACTGCTTGAGGAATCAGGGGGAGGTCCGGCTGGAAGGCAAAGGGGACTGGCCTGCAATTCCCGCCCAGCTCCGCCGCCCTACCGCCATTCGCGAATTTACTGCCTGCCATGGCTGGTTTCCTGGCATCTCGGTGCTGCAGGAAGAAAGCTATTCGAATGTGCTGGACCTGATGCGGCGAGCCGAAAACAGCGATCTCGACGAGTATCTTCGACGAAAGTTCGATGGGCGCATCGTACTGGTCGGATTCAGAAGCAGGTCTGACCTGCAGGCGACCCAACGCGTTGCAGGCTTCGAAGAGTTCTCAGGGTTTCAGATCCAGGCCATGGTGATTTCAAGCCTGCTGCAGCAGACTTCGATCCATAAATTGACCTACCTGCAAAGCAGCCTGGTTTTGCTGGTCGTGTCGGTTCTGGGAGTAGCCTGGGGTGATATCCGCCATCGCCTGTTGGGCCGGAACGGCCGGGTTGGTGGATCAGCGCCCTATGTTCTGGCTGTTGGTGGTTTCCTGGTTGCGGGGATGGCCCTGATCGGGGCCGTCTATCTGCTGGCAGCCGCCATCCTGATGTCCGGCGAAACCAAGGTTTTGCTGACACCTGTCAATCATGTTTCAGCCTTTGTGATTTCTTATGTGGCTCTGTCGCTGGTCCCCCCTTTGCGGTCCTGGAAAGGGGCTCTGCGGCGTTCATGAGCCTTCTGGCATGGCTGTGGAGACGAGGAGATACAAAATGAAACTTCATTTAATGATGATTGCGTTACCTTCGCTCGGCGTGGCTTCGCCGGCTGTTCTCATGGCGATGCAGCAGGAGCCCATCGCCCATATCGAAGCAATCGCTGAGGGAAAGAACAGTGTAGACAGCACTACTTTGAAGCGAGGGCTGGTCATCCGCACCAATCAGCAAAAGGAAGCCCCCCGCGTCCAGCAGCCGCTTTATGGCCAAAACGAGGTTGAAACATTTTCCAACACTCGCATGGCAGTTCGCTACCGCTCCGACAAAAAGCAGCTTCTGATCCTGGATTCCAACCAGAAGCAAGTCATTGAGAAGCCCGGATTCTTCTCCTTGCTCAAGGGCCGCGTGCTGGCATTGATCGAAGGGCGCTTTGAAATCGGCACTCCGCATGTGGTGGTGGGTGTCGAGGGCACGGACTTCTTGGTCGAAGTGAACGACGACCGGACTCGGGTGACGGTTTTCGATGGGCTGGTTTCGTACCGGATGGTGCGCAACCGCTCCTCCAACCGGCATCGCCGCATTGAGTCCAAAGCCTATTTGGGTGCCTCGAAAATCAACGTGAATAGAGGCCAGAGCATCCGTCAGACTCTAAGCCTCGGGCTGACCAACAACTGTGAAACTCCCCAGCAGTTTCGGGTGCGTGGGTTCGAAAACCTAAAATGGGTCCGGCAGGAGAGTCCTGGCACGGTCACTGTTGCGCCAGGTCAAGAAGAGCACGTTTTCTATTTTCAGGTTGATGCCACAAGTGTGCCGGCCGGAATCTACATGACGAGTTCTCAGGTGGACTGCATCTCATGCAAAGGGAAGTGCCGGCCAAGAGCGCCGACCTTGACAGCGCGCCGCATCGAAGTCCATGACCCATCGGGAGAAAGAATGACCATCGGTCCCGGAACCCAAATCGACTTCAAGGTCGGAAAGCCCGGCAAGCCAAAGAAGGTAACGGACAAGAAGGCCCGCCAACTACGTAAGCGCTTCGAGGATCTGATCCCGAAGGAGCATCGCCAGCAGCTTTAGCCCGGATTAGCTCCAAATTTCCCTTTTTCGTGAATTTTCGCAAGAATCTCACGCTTTTTCGCGGGCTCCCCATCATCGCTGATGCAGCACAGCCAAAGGAGTGTCCGCCACCCACATCCCCAGGGCCATCAATGCCATCAGGCCGAAGTAGGCAGCCCCCATGGCCTGTCGCTGCCACAAGGGGACCTCGAAGTAGCCCTCCCGAGGACCGCGAATCACCTGCTTCAGGCTCAGCAGGCCCAGCAGCAGCACCAGGAAGAGAATCGGGGAGTAGGTGACCAAAAAGACTCCGATCCCCACCGCGTAGCCGGCAGCCCACAGCCAGCGGCTGATCACGCCTACGATGCGGCCCCCGTCCAGGGGGCTGATGGGGATCATGTTGAAGAGGTTGATCATGAAACCCACCGAAGCCAGGGCGTACCAGAAAAGCGATCCGCTCAGCCAGGCCACAGCCAGGCAGACCGCAGCACCCAAGGTTCCCAAGGCCGGGCCGCCAATGCCCACCAGGGCTTCGACCCAGGCATTGCGGGGCATTCCCTTCATGGCGATGACGGCGCCCACGAAAGGGATGAAGACGGGCGCCCCGGCCCGGATCCCCTGCTGGCGCATCACCAGGGCGTGCCCCATCTCGTGGACGAAGATCAAAAGGACGAAGCCGACGGCGAAAGGCAGTCCCCACAAGAGAGCGTAGGCCCATACCGCCACCAGCATGCTGACCAAGGTGTGCAGCTTGGCGAACTTGAACAGGGCCACAACCCACTTGAACTTGCCCAGCAAGAAGGCAAGTGCCAATCCCACCGGTCCCCAAGTCCTGAGGAGCTTGCCCCAGCGGCTCTTGGAGGCTTGCCCTTGGGCTGCCGGGGGGCTGCTTTGGCCATTCTGCTGCAGGTGGGAATAAACGGCATTCAGGTTATGGATGTGTCGTTGGCGCTGCTGCTCGATGTCTCCTGTTCCGTTCAAGTGGCGGCTCCCTGCGTGCGGTCCAGCTTGATGGGCGCCAGCCCGCGCCAGGCCTCCCAAACCACAATGGCCAGGAAGACGAGGTCGAATGGCCTGAATCCCGCTGAAACGATGGTAACAAAATCGCTGGGGTTGGGGAGCAAGGGTAACTGGATCGTCTCTCCACTCTCTGCAAGCTGCTGAAGGATCAGCGAGCGGGTGACCAGGTAGGAAGCATAGAAGTAGGAAGCAGCGGCGATGGCCACCGACATCACCTGCAGCTGCAGGGCGCGCTTTCCCCCTGTGAAGTAGGAGATCCCGCGCGAGACGGCGAAGCCGATCACGATGGCCACCAGTCCGAAGGCGACCCCGGTCAGGACGGTGAAGCCCCACCATACGACGGCGCCTCCGGCACCTCCCAGCAGTCCTCCCAGCAAGGCCGCCGAGTAGTTGATGTCCTGGCTTTGAGCGGAGGCGGCCGCGTTGAGCTGATCCTTGAGCAGGCTGAAGCAGGTCTGGCAAAAGGCGCCGCCCTCGGTCAGGACGCGCTCTTCGTGGGGAGCGAGCGTCCGTCCGCACTGTTGGCATTCGACAGAGTCTTCGCCTTTGGAATCGGCTGGTTGGGTGTTCATCAATGGTCCTTTCTGTTAGTGTGCCGAGGTCCATTGTGGAGCATGCAGGGATTTCACGCAAAGACGCAAAGACGCAAAGAGGCCGCAAAGGGTAAAAGAGGAGAGGCCTTCGAATATTCTCGTAACAAAGCCAACATCAATATGAGCTGGCACGCTGGCCTAAAGTAACCCTTTCGTTTGTTTATTTTAGTACCCTTTGCGTCTTTGCGTCTTTGCGTGAAACTCCCGAGTCCGGTCCCCCAACCAAGGCGGCGCGTTCGATTTTGCGGACGTAGGCCGGCACGGGGTGGGATGGGGAGTTCAGCTCAGCCCAGGCATAGCCGTTGCCGGGAAGCGGCCCCTGGAGTTCGGCTTTGAAGGGGTGAAAAGACATCTTGCGGTAGGTGATCTGGTGGCGGACGACCCACAGCGGGACTGGATTGACCAACACCAAGCCATGCTGCTGCCGGAATAGCTTCTCTTTCTGGCCTGCGGATCCGAGGTCCACTCGGGGAAACTCCCAGAATCCCTTCAGGAATGTCTCGGAGTGGTTTTGGTGCAACAAGTAGCGGGGACCGTCGGCGACTACGGCCACCAGGTATTGAAACTTCTCGACTTTGCGCCGACGCGAACGGCGGGGAAGCTCCTCTGCTAATCCGGCGGCGAGGCCGCGGCAGTCGTCGGCCAATGGGCACCGGCCGCAAAGAGGGTTGCGGGGCGTGCACACCAGTGCGCCCAATTCCATCAAGGCCTGGTTGAACTCGGAGACCCTGGGCTGTACAGCAGGCGCCTGGACGCATTCTTCCAGCAGTCTCCAGAGCCTCTCCAGGCTCTTGCTGGTCAGCTCGGCCTCAATGCACAAAAAGCGAGCCATGACGCGGCGAACGTTGCCGTCCACCACGGGATATGCCAGCCCATAGGCGATGGAAAGGACTGCGCCGGCCGTGTAGCGTCCGATCCCGGGCAAAGCGACTGCCTCGGAGTAGCTGCGGGGAAAGCGTCCGTTGTGATCTCGGCAGACTTGCCGGGCGGCACGGTGCAAATTGCGGGCACGGCTGTAATAGCCCAGCCCCGACCATCGCGACAGCACCTCATCCACATCGGCTTGGGCCAGATGACGCAGGGTGGGGTAGGCTTGAACGAACCGCTCGAAGTAAGGCAGAGCCGCCTTGACCTGGGTCTGCTGCAGCATGACTTCCGACAGCCAAACCCAGTAAGGGTCGGGGTTGGAACGCCAAGGCAGCTCCCTTCGCTCCTTCAGATACCAGTCGAGCAGCCTCTCCGCAAACTGATCAAAGGAAACGGGAAGCCTCGCCTCCCTTTTCTCTTCCCCTCTCGGCGCACTGCTCCGCGCCCTGGGCGGTTTCTCTTCTCCCAAGCCCTCCCTCACTTCAAGATCATCTTGGCAATTGTGGCTAGCTGCATGTTGGAGGTGCCTTCGTAGATCTTGCCGATCTTGGCGTCCCGCCAGAACTTCTCGACCGGATAATCCTTGGTGTAGCCGTATCCTCCATAGGTCTCGATGGCCTGCGATGTGACCCTTTCGGCAACCACGGAGCTGAAGTACTTGGCCATGGCGGCTTCCTTGACGTAGTCCTTGGCGGCGTCCTTGAGGCGGGCTGCGTTGTAGACCATCAGCCGGGCGGCCTCCAATTCGGTGGCCATTTCAGCCAGAGGGAAGTGGACGCCCTGATAGCCGGCGATGGCTTTGCCGAAGGCCTGGCGTTCCTGGGCGTAGGCGATGGCGCAATCCAAGGCGCCTCGGGAAAGCCCGATCATCTGCCCCCCGATGCCGATGCGTCCTTCGTTGAGGGTTTCGATAGCGATCTTGTATCCCTTGCCGAAGGGACCCAGCATGTTGGCCGAAGGCACCCGGCAATCGTCGAACAGAATCTCGCAGGTGGAGGAGGCGCGGATGCCCAGCTTATCCTCCTTTTTGCCCACGCTGAAGCCGGGCATGCCGTTTTCGACCAGAAAAGCGGTGATCCCCCGGTAGCCCTGATCGGGATCGGCCTGGACAAAAACGATGAAGAGGCTGGCTTCGGCGGCATTGGTGATCCAGAGCTTTTGGCCATTGAGGACATAATCATTTCCGTCGCGCTCTGCCCGGGCGTTCATCGTGAAGGCGTCGCTGCCCGATCCGGCCTCCGAGAGGGCGTATGCGCCCAGCCACTCAGAAGCCATTTTGGGAAGGTATCGCCTTTTTTGCTCCTCACTGGCCCAGCGCATCAGTGCGTTATTGACCAGGGTGTTCTGAACGTCCACGATGACTCCGGCAGAAGGGTCGACGCGGCTGATTTCCTCGACGGCCAAAATGGACATGAAAAAGGTGGAGCCGGCACCGCCGTACTCTTCGGGGATCTCGATCCCCATCAATCCCAATTCGAAGAATTCCTGAATCAATTCGGGCCTGAAGCGGCCTTGGTGGTCCATCTCCTCCACATGAGGTCGGATGGTGCTGTCGGCAAAACCGGCTACTGTCTCCCGGAAAAGCTGCTCTTCCTCTGTGAAATCGGACAAAGGCGGACGCCTCTCTTGCACTTCGATCATGATAAACTCCTTGCCGGGAGAGAGCCCCCGCCACTGTCAGGCTGCCATCTTAGCAACCCTCGGAGTTTCGCGCCAAAACGATCTTTGCGGTTTGGCGTCCGGGCGTGGAATCAGCTAAAATTCCCGCGCCATGAAACAGCCGTCGTTGGTCACTGTCGACAACCCGTCCGATCACCAGGCCCGCCAGAATTGCAGCGCCTTGGAAGACGGCCAGCTATTCTTCTTCCCTCGCACTCCCTTCGAATTCCCGGAGAAAGAACAACAGTTCCTGCTGCATTTGCGCCGAAGCGATTCCCACTTTCACAAGAATATCGCTTACCGTCCTCTGCAAGATCGCGTCACTGGAGCAGGGAGCTTGTCAAGTGAGGACCGGGAGCAGCTTCACCAAATCTTGCGCAGCTACTCGCAGCGGTCGATCGGTTTTCTGACTGAGTTTCTGGAGCCCTACGCATCCAGCTGGAAGCTCGAATACGCCAGCTTTCGGCCCTTTCAGGAGCAGGGCCGCGAGTTGAGCACCCGCAAGCGCAACGACTTGCTGCACTTGGACAACTTTCCGACCCGCCCCACCAACGGCGACTTGATTCTGCGCTTTTTTACCAACATCAACCCCAGCCAGCCGCGCCGATGGATCGCAACAGGGCCTTTCGAAGACGTGGTGCAGCATTTCAAGGACAAAGGCGCAGTGCGCTGGCCACGGATGCTTTCAGGCTGGGGGAGCCTCAAGTACAGCGCCCTGCAGCAAGGACGCCGCTTCGGGCTCCCACTGACGGCGCGCCCTCCCTATGACGCCTTCATGCTTCGCCTGCATCACAGAATGAAGGAAGACGAGCGATTCCAGCAAGACTGCCCCAAGCTTCACATCGAGTTCCCCCCCGGCTCCAGTTGGATGGTCTTCACCGACAAAGTGGCTCACGCAGCCCTTTCCGGGCAATACGCTCTGGAGCAGACCTTGCTGATCTCCCGAAAATCGCTCCTGTCCCCCCAACAAGCTCCCTTGCGCATCCTGGAGCGCCTCAGCGGCACCAGCCCACTCAACGACCTTTTCCGGCGGTGAATGGGAGATCTCGCGCAAAGACGCGAAGTTCGCGAAGGGAGAGAATTGGGCCTCCTCGGCTTTTCATTTCCTTGCATTGCGTCTCGGCGTCTTGGCGCGAAATCCCCTCTTGACTGCCGATGGACAGCGGTCGAAATGCAGCCTACAATTGAAGCGCTGAGGGAATGAATGGCATCTCTGCCGCAATGAAAGGAAGAATGCAGATGTTGAGACACCAAGTTGCAATCATCGGAGTTTTATTGTTCGTCACCCCAGCCTTGTTTGGGCAGACCGATAGCGGCAATAACCCCTTTCAGCGCATCACCGCACCCCAAGTCGTTGCCGGCGGCGGCTTTACGACCGATATTGTGCTGCTCAATACGGCCTCCACGACCTGCAATGTGGGAATCAATTTCCACCTGGGGAACGGCACCCTGGCACCCGATCCCCTGCTGGTCAACGGCCAGAATCTGGGCAACTCCTTCTTTCAGGACGTGCCGCCTTTGGGAACACAGACACTGGGGGTAACAACCTCCGGAGCTCAGTTTCAAGGTGCAGCCGGCTTTGACATTGTCACGCCGGCCTGCTTCGGCGAGGTCAATATCCAAACCCAGTATCAGATCCTGAACCTTGACAACAATCAGCTCGTCGAGCTCTTTTCATACCCGATCCCCCAGCAGGTCCCCTTGAACAACTGCGCGACTGCTCCGGTCAACTTCGATCCCGACCCCGTGGACGACGGGCAAACCAACATTCCAGGACTGGCCAATGTCTCTTTCGTCCCGCTCAGCGGGGTGTTGCGCTCGATGACTTTGCTCGACAGCCAGGGAAACCCGATTGCCACCAGCCCGCCCGAGACCTACAACGGCGCACACGACACGGGGCTTCTGACAGACTTCTTTCCCGGCCAAGGCGCTTTTTCGGGCAGCTGGAAGGTATGCTTCGACGGCCAGCAGCCGCCCAGCGCCCCTCAACCGCTGGTCATCGACACCCTCTTCATCGACGTGGTCCAAAAGCAGGATGTCATCCAGTTCGACAGCAACAACCATTCCCTGGCCAACCCCGACTGCATGCCTGACAGCCGGACGATGTGCCTGAACGACAACCGATTCATGGTCAATGTCGAGTGGAATCAGCCGCCTGTCTTCAACCAGCCGGGCTTTGTTCAAGAGGTCAAACCGGATGACACGGGCTTTTTCTTTTTCCTCGATCCGGCAAACACCGAGGTGCTCGTCAAGGTGCTGGACGGATGTTCGTTCAACGACCGTTTCTGGGTCTTCTATGCGGCCACCACCAATGTGGAATACACCCTCACGGTGACGGATACGCGGTCCAATGCGACCAAGACTTTCTTCAACCCGCTGGGGACTCCGGCAGCCGCCATTACCGACACCGACGCCTTTGCATCCTGCCCCTGAGCAGAGTGAACCGCACAGAGCACAGAGGGACGCAGAAGGCCAAGGAGAAGAAACGGAGGATCTGAAAGCGCCCCACCGCCACCGCTAATGTGATTCTTCAATCATGACCGCCACTTCTTTGCGCTCTCCCAGGTGGAGCAGTTTGGAGGCTTGGCGGGAAATCTGCAGGATTTTGCGGGGATTCCCCTCACGGAATCTCCCCTGGACCTCCACTTCGACCGATCGCCTCTCCACACCCAAGCTGGTGACGGTCAGACGGGTTCCAACCGGATAGCGGGAAGCCCTGGAAAAATGGTTGACTCGCACCCAGCTTTTGTCTCCCTCAGCAATAGGAATCCCTAATCCGTAAAGCGGCGCGGCGGGAGTGTTTTGGATGCGGTCCGCTTTCGAAATCCGCTGCAGCAGGCTGGGGGTCACAACCCCCATGCGCTGTGCCAAGCCCTGCCGGTTTTGGAAGGCCGTCAAAGCGCGCCTGGTCCAGCCATCAAGCGTGCCGCTGGGCTCAACCTGCAGCTTGTATTGCAGTTGGATGATTCGCATCCTGGTCAAAGTGTTCTCATAGTAGCTTCTGAAGCCCGGTTTGCAGGGCGTTT
>JANQFM010000309.1 GCA_028277865.1 Acidobacteriota bacterium | reverse complement strand
CGTCTCTGCGCCTCTGCGTGACCAAGGTCCAAAGTCTGCAGAATGTAGAGTTTTTCTGAGGCCCGCAGCCTTTTCCTTCTTCCTGACTCCTGACTCCTGTTTCCTGCTTCCTTCTGCTTAATTGACCCGGGCCAGCACGAGGGTCAGGTCGTCGCTTTGCTCGCGTCCGCCCTGATGGCTGGCCACTTCCTCCAGGATGCATCGGCTCAGGTCGGAGGGGGGCAGGTCGGCTTGGCCGACGACAAGGTTTTGGAAGCGCTCCTCGCCAAACTCCACCCAGTCGGGATTGAAGGCTTCGGTGATGCCGTCGGTGTAGACGACCAGCAGATCGCCCGGATTGAGCTGGATGCTGGCTTCCTGGTATTCGGCCTCGGGGAAGAGGCCCACCAGGGTTCCGGTGGGTTCCAGGAATTCGGTGTGGCGGCGGCCGTTGCGAGGGCAACGGATGACAAGGGGAAAGCAGTGCCCGGCGTTGACGTAGCGCAGCCGACGGGTGTCTCCGTCAAAAATGCCCAAAAAGAGTGAGGCGAACTTGGTGGGGTCGGTGGTGGCGTGCAGCATCAGGTTGACGTCGCTGGCCAGGCTTGCCAGCGAACCCCCGTGCAAGGGTGCCCGCGAGCGCAGCAGGGCCTGCAGGTTGGCCATCAGCAAAGCCGCCGAGATCCCTTTCCCGGAGATGTCCGCCACCGCCAGCCAGAGCTGTTCGGGCTGAAACTGCAAAAAATCGTAGTAGTCGCCGCCCACCTCGCGGGCCGTGTGGCACAGCCCCAGGTAATCCAGGCTGCGCAGGCGGGGCAGGCTCTGGGGGAAGAGCTGCTTTTGCACTTCGCGGGCAATGCGCAGCTGCTCGGCCAGCAATTGGTTTTCCCGCTTCAGGTCGCGCAGCTCCAGATCCTGCATCACCGTCCGCTTGAGGGAAAAGGGCTCCCAGGGCTTGGTGATGTATCGGTGGACCTGCCCTTCATTGATGGCGTCCATGAGGTCGTCGGTGTCGGTAAAGCCGGTCAGGATGATTCGGATGGCGTGAGGACTGTTGCTCAGCGACTTGTGCAGCAACTCGACGCCGCTGATCCCCGGCATGCGCTGGTCGGTGATGATGATGTCGAACGGACCTTTCTTGAGCAGTTTCAGGGCCTCTTCCCCGCTGGACGCTTCCCGGACCTCGAATTCGCGGAAGAAAGTCCGCTTGAGCTTCTGCAGGTTGGCAGGCTCATCGTCCACGATCAGCAATTGCGGCTTGCTCGTCATGCTGCCCTCGGCCCACGAGACGCTTTGAATGCGTCGACACTTTCGATTATATCGGGACTCTCCAGCATTCGCAGAGGTTCTTCCCGTGCCTTGCCAAACAGGCTCTTGAGGAGAGAAACTGAGGGATCCTCTTTCAAGGAGCCGACTCATGATCCGCATCCTGACGATTTTGCAGACTGCATTCAGCCTCTGGATGCTGATCGACGCCATCCGGCGCCGCAGCCCGTTTTACTGGTACATCCTGATCCTCCTCCCCTTCGGCGAGATCGCCTATTTCCTCATGGTCAAGATCCATGATCCCGAATGGCAACCCATCCGGGACAGATTCGCCTCCATCTTCCAAAGGAAGGCCAGCCTGCAGGACCTGCGCTACCGCCGGGAGCAGACGCCCAGCTTTGAAAACACGGTCGGTTTGGCCCAGGCGCTCTACAATGCCAAGCAGTTCGAGGAAGCGGTGGACCTGTTCCAGCGGGCTCTGCGGATGGAGGAAAGCGAAGAAGCCCTTTACGGGCTGTCATTGAGCCTGATGGGCTTGAAGCAGCACGGGGAGGCCATCGAAAGGCTCAGCCGATTGATCGAGCTCAGGCCGGAGTACGAGGACTACGACGGCTGGCCCCACCTGGCTTTAGCCCTGACTGAAGCGGGACGCAGCAAGGAGGCAGTGCCTTTGCTGGAACGCCTGGTCGAGATGAGCCCCCGCCTCAATCACCGCATGCTGCTGGCCCACTACCTGATGCGCAACGGCAATGCCCAGCAGGCCCGTCGGCAGCTGGAAACCGGCATCGCCGAATACCATCAAGCACCCCGATACCTCAAAAAGCGCCAGCGCGCCTGGGTCCGCCAGGCCAAGAAAATGCTTCAGCAATCCCAATCCGATTGATATATATAATTCTGCTGAAGCGCCCTCGCATGCCGAACAACCCAGGTCGTGGCCCATCATTTCTTGGCCGGGGCTTCGCTCTTCATTTTTGGGAACTCGCCGCTGTAGGAGGTAGTCTTAATGTAAACTGACCGCTTTCGGATTTCTGACCCAAGGCTGGCGTGAAGACAATGATTGCACTCGAATTCCCCAAGCACTGGTTTTGGCTCGTTGGGGCGCTGGCCGCTGTCGCCGGGGTTTGCCCGCAGGCGGTTGCCCAACCGGGGCAAGGCCCCAGCCCTGTCGGATTTACCGAGGCCCGCTCTTACCGTCTGCACGAGTCGCTGCGCCTGCCCGGCTCGGTGGTGTCGCAAAAGGTCAGTACGGTGGCCAGCGAAGTGGGCGGGCTGGTCGTCGCAATGCCCATCGAAAAAGGGCAGCAGGTCAAGCAAGGCCAGATGATGGCGCACCTGCGGCAAACTGCGCTGCGCCTTCAATTATCCGCCGCCCAAGCCCAGCTCAAGGAAGACCGGGCCCGCAAGGAGTTCGCCGAAGTCAATCTCAGGCGCATGCGCGAATTGCTGCAGGACGCCGTCATCAGCCAGCAGGATTTGGATGACGCCCAGACCGAGTTCAATGCCTGGCAAGGCCGGCTGGAACGCTTGGGGGCCGAAATCGAGCAGATTCAGGACCATCTGGAGCGCTGCACCATCCGGGCGCCCTTTGATGGCGTGGTGGTCGAAAAGTTCACCGAGGTCGGCGAATGGGTGGATGTAGGAGGCGAGGTGGGGGAGCTGATCTCGCTGCGCGACCTGGAAGTGGAAGTCGAGGTTCCCCAGCGCTATTTCGGGCGCCTGCGGCTGGACGGGTGGGCACCGGTGGTCTTCGA
>JANQFM010001002.1 GCA_028277865.1 Acidobacteriota bacterium | reverse complement strand
GAAAAACTGGTGGAGGACCTGCAGCCGGAACGCGATCTGAGCCGCAGCCCCATTTTTCAGGTCAGCCTGGTGCTGCAGAACCAGCCTAGCGAAGAGCTGCCAATGGCGGGGCTGGCGGTGGAGCCCGTCGTCGATTCAGCGGCTGCGGCACGCTTTGACCTCTCCGTCTTCCTGACCGAGTCGGCGGGGGGCTTGCAGGGTGTGATCCGCTACGACGATCAGCTCTTTGACCACACCTCGATCCAGCGCCTGATTGGGCATTTTTTGAACTTGCTGGCCTCAATCATTGATTCGCCTCAGAGGAGGCTGTCGGAGCTTTCCTTGTGGGGGGCGGCCCAAAGCCACCAGATCTTGCGGGAGTGGAACGACCTGCCTGACGCCAGTCCCACTCAAGCCGATTGCCTGCACCATCTGTTCGAGGCCCAGTCTAAGCGGATTCCCGACCGGGTGGCCCTGGTTTTCGAGGAGCGCCGACTCAGCTATGAGGCTCTTGACCGTCGGGCTGAAAGCCTGGCGACCTTCCTCCAATCGCGGGGTCTGCAACCTGACCGCTCCGTGGGGCTGGTCCTGGAACGTGGTGCGGAGATGGTGCTTTGCATGCTGGCCGTGCTCAAAGCGGGCGGCGCCTATCTGCCTCTCGATCCCGCTCTCCCTCCTCAGCGTCTGGAAATGCTGGTTGCACAGGCAAATCCCGCCCTGCTGCTGGTATCTCAGGGGCGGGCAGGGATGCCGGGAGGCGGCCGGGCGGTGCATGCATTGGAATCGGTATGGCCGGGCCTGGGCGGCAATGACCGAAGCCAACGCCTTCGACCGCAGGTCCAGCCTGAGAATCTGGCTTACGTCCTCTTTACTTCGGGCTCGACGGGACGTCCCAAGGGAGTGGCCGTCGAGCATCGCCAAATCGTCCGCTATGTGCAGGCCGCCCGCCAGCGCCTGGCGCTGCCCCAGGCTTCCAGCTTTGCCCTGGCTTCCACCTTCGTGGCCGATTTGGGAAACACCTCGCTGTTCGGCAGCCCGTCGGTTGCAGGGACGCTTCACGTCCTTTCCCGGGAATGCTCCACCGATCCTGCCGCCTGGGAGTCCTACTTCCGTCGCCACCCCATCGACTGCTTGAAGATCGTGCCCAGCCATCTGGCCGCACTGGCGGGAAACAGGAAACGGGCCTTCACCGTGCCCCGATTGCGCCTGGTCCTGGGAGGGGAATCCTGCAGTCTGGAATGGGTCGAGAGCCTCGGCCGAAGCGTGCCGGAGTGCGTCATCTTCAACCACTACGGCCCCAGCGAAACAACCGTGGGAGTGCTGGCCGGCCGTGTGGAAAGGGAGGATGGAAGCCACTCGGCAAGCCCGGACCTGGGGCGTCCGCTGACCGGCAGCAGCGCCTTCCTCCTCGACCGCTCCTTGAGGCCCGTCTTGCTGGGAGCGGCGGGAGAGCTGTGCATCGGGGGTGCGCAAGTGGCGCGAGGGTACCTGAATCGTCCCGCCCGGACGGCGCAAAGCTTCGTTCCCGATCCCCTGAGCGGATCGTTGGGCGCCCGTCTTTACCGAACCGGCGACTTGGCCCGGCAGACCCGCAACGGCCGTTGGGAGTTTATGGGCCGTCTGGATCAGCAGGTCAAAATCCGGGGATTCCGGGTGGAGCCGGGAGAGGTCCAAGCGGTGCTGCTGGGGCATCCGGAGGTGGCCGACGGGGCAGTGGTGGTGCGGGATGACAAGCTCGTCGCCTACGTGAGCAGAAGGCGTCAGGAGTCAGGGGTCAGGAGTCAGGAAGAAGGGAAAGGGATAGTTGGCAGTTGGCAGTTGGCAGTTGGCAGTTCAGAGGAGAATCTGGAACCTACAGCCTACAGCCTACAGCCTACAGCCTCCCTCCGCCGATACCTCGAAGACCGCCTCCCCGAGTACATGGTCCCTTCCCACCTCGTTTTCCTGGACCGATTGCCGCTGACCCCCAACGGCAAGCTGGATTTGCAGGCTCTGCCCTCAGTCGGCACAGACGAACCCAGTGGCCGAGGCTTCGTAGCGCCCCGCAACCACTCCGAAGCCCGTCTGGCTCGAATCTGGGGTGACTTGCTGAATGTGGAACGGGTGGGGATCTACGACAACTTTTTCAAGCTGGGAGGGCATTCGCTGCTGGCCACCCGGATACTTTCCGGGATACGTCAGGAATTCGATCTGGAACTGCCTTTGAAAACCCTCTTCGAATTCCCCCGCGTGGCGGACTTGGCCACCCAGATCGAGAAGGCTTCAACTCAGGTTGCTGCGCCGCCCATCCGTCCCCTCGAAAGGTCAGGGGATCTGCCTCTTTCATTTGCCCAGCAGCGCCTGTGGTTCCTGGACCGCCTCACGCCCGGCAGCCCTTTTTACAATGTCCCGGCAACCTGGCGGCTGTCCGGTCGGTTGGATGTGGCGGCACTGCAGGCCAGCCTGAGTGCCGTGGTCGAACGCCACGAAGTGCTGCACACCTGCTACCCGCAGCGGGAGGGCGTCCCCGTCCAGCGGATTCAGCCGCCGGGACATGCCTTCCCCTTGCCCTTGGTGGACCTGCAGGCATTGCCGCCGGAGCGCCGGGACCCCGAAGCGCAGCTCCTGGCCGAAGCCGAGGCCATGCACCCCTTCGACCTCTCCCGAGGCCCCGTCATCCGCGCCGTCCTGCTGATCGAGGCTGGAGGCGAAGGAAGGGGTCAGGAGTCAGGAGTCGGGAGTCAGGCCTTGGACCTCGGACCCTCTTCCGAACAGCAAACAGCGAACAGCGAACAGCGAACTGATCCCTCCCCTTCCGAACTGATGGCTGATCCCATTGCTTTCCCTTCTGCCGGTCCCCGGACTCCTGTTTCCGGTTTCCGTTCTTCCTCCAGCCTCCAGCCTCCAGCCTCCAGCCTTCTCCTCCTCACCCTCCACCATATCGCCTCGGACGGATGGTCGCGCGGCC
>JANQFM010000974.1 GCA_028277865.1 Acidobacteriota bacterium | reverse complement strand
CAGGCCTTGCTGCACCGCTGCACAGGCCAGGATGACATCCTGGTGGGCACTCCCATCGCCAACCGTCCCCGGGTCGAACTGGAAGGGCTGATCGGACTTTTTGTCAATACCCTGGTGCTGCGCAGCAATTTTTCCGATGATCGCCCTTTCCTGGATTTCCTGAAGGGCGTCCGCAAAAAGACCATCGCCGCTTTCGACTCGCCTGACGTGCCGTTTGAACGGCTGGTGGAGGAACTGCAGCCGGAACGCGACATGAGCCGTTCGCCGCTTTTTCAAGCCCAGTTCGTGCTGCAAAGCGCTGATCAAGGACGCGAGCACCGGCTGCCCGGCCTGTCGCTGCGTCCTTTTCCGGTTGATGACCGCACCGCCCAATTCGACCTGACGCTGGATGTTTCCGAAACCGAAGCCGGACTGAGCGGCTGGATCCGATACAACCGCGACCTGTTCGACCGTTCCAGCATGGTCCGCCTGCAACGGCACTTTCGCCGAATGATCGCCTCAATCGTCCAGGCGCCCCAACTGCCCATCTCCCGTCTCGCCTTGATCGAGGACGACGAACGGCACCAGCTTTTGCAGGAGTGGGGCTGCGGCCCTGCCATCGTTCGCCCATCGCTGCCTTTGCACCACTGGATCGATCGCCAAGCCCGCAACACTCCTGATGCAACCGCCCTGGTCTTTGAGGACTCCCAACTCAGCTACCTCGAACTGAATCGTCGCAGCGGCCGACTGGCCCATCACTTGCGCGATCACGGCGTCGCCCTGGAAAGCTGCGTCCCAGTCCTGATGGAACGCTCGCTGGAAATGGTCTTGGCCTTGGTCTCCATCCTCAAAGTCGGCGCCGCCTACCTCCCTCTCGACCCTGATCACCCTGCTCAACGCCTCTCCCTCATCCTCAAAGACTCCCTCTTCTCTCCGTCCTCTGCGAACTCCTCCGCGCCCTCTGCGGTTTCTCCCCCTCCGCTGCTTACCCAGCACCGCCTGTCCGACAAGCTCACCGTCCCCTCCCTCTCCCTGGACACCGACTACCCCCAAACCGAGCAGCACCTCGATGCAGTCCGAATCTCCCCAACCTCCGCCGCCTACCTTATCTACACCTCCGGCTCCACCGGACGCCCCAAGGGCGCGCTCAACACCCATGAGGCCATCGTCAACCGAATCCTCTGGATGCAGGAGCAATACCGCCTCACCCCGCCCGACCGGGTCTTCCAAAAAACCCCTTATACATTTGACGTTTCGGTGTGGGAGTTCTTCTGGCCCCTCATGACCGGCGCTTGCCTGGTGATCGCCCGACCAGAAGGCCATAAGGACGCAGCCTACCTGGTCGATCAGGTGGTTGAGCAGCAGGTCACCCTGATGCACTTCGTCCCCTCCATGCTGCAAGCCTTCTTGGAGCAGCCCGGATTGGAGCGCTGCCGCACCCTCCGCCAGGTGGTGGCCAGCGGGGAAGCCCTGCCCAAGGAACAGGAAAAGCGCTTTTTCGAACGTTTGAATTGCCTCTTGGACAACCTTTACGGCCCCACCGAAGCTGCCGTGGATGTGACCGTATGGCCATGCCGTCCCGCAGGCAGCTACCGCACAGTGCCCATCGGGCGTCCCATCGCCAACCTCTCCATCCGCATCCTGGACCGATCCCTTCAGCCCGTTCCCATCGGGGTCGCGGGTGAGCTGCACATCGGGGGGATTGGACTGGCGCGCGGCTATCGGAATCGTGCCTCGCTGACTGCCGAGATGTTCATTCCCGATCCTTTCAGCGACTCCTTCGGGGCACGGCTGTACCGCAGCGGCGACCGGACGCGTTTTTTGCCCGGCGGCGAGATCGAATTCCTGGGCCGCATCGACTTCCAGGTCAAGCTTCGGGGGCTGCGCATCGAACTGGGCGAAATCGAAGCAGTTATGAGGGAGCTGCCGGACGTCGATCAAGCAGTGGTGGTCATGCGGGGAGGGATGCTGGTGGGGTATGTGAGCAGAAGGAGTCGGGAGTCGGGAGTCGGGAGTCAGGAAGAAAGGGAGGGGGAGGGGAGAAACCGCAGAGAGCGCAGAGGCGGAACGCAGAGGGACTCAGAAAAGTCTTCTCGGCGCTCTCTGCATCCTCTCTCTGCGTCCTCTGCGGTTCATCCCCCTCCCGTACGCTCCCACCTCCAAACCCGCCTGCCCGAATACATGATCCCGGCGCAGTTCGTGTTTCTTGAGGAGATGCCGCTCACGCCCAGCGGCAAGTTGGATCGCAAGCGCTTGCCGACTCCCGATCGAGGGGAGGATTCGGACGAGCGGACCTTCGTTCAGCCCGAGACGCCCACCCAAATCGCCCTGGCCGAGATGTGGACCGAGTTGCTCAAGATCGAGCGCATCGGGCTCCAGGACGACTTCTTCGCTTTGGGAGGCCACTCCCTGATGGCCACCCGCCTCAATGCGCGAGTCGAAAAGCACCTTGGGGTCCGCCTCACCTTAAGAGAGGTCTTCCAATACCCCACCATGGGCGCCCTGGCCAGCCTGATCGATGACCGAAGGCTGACCGAGCTTGCCGAGGATGACGAGCTGGCAGCAATTTTAGATGAATTGGAAGGACTTTCCGAGGAAGAAGTTGAAGCGATTTTGGAAGAGAGCCGACGGTTGAGTTCAACCTGATGAGGGGAGAGCCCGCTAAGGTTTCAGGGTTTTTCACAATTGAGTCAAATCTGGCCGCGAGGGGTCCGGCGGCGGTCAGGGGTTCCGGGCTCCAGGTTCCAGGTTCCAGAGTCCGGATCCCGAAAACCCGGAACCTGGAACCCGAAATCCTTCTGCGGTCGGTCTGAGGTGTTGCCTCGCGAGGTTTAACAAAACTTCACCAAAGAGCTTGATGGAATCTTAACGAAGATCCTGTGTTTTTTGCACGCTACTCTTTCCGGCTAACCTCTCTCTTTGGGGTAGGGCTGGATGGTTTGTAGTCTTCGAACTACGTCGTAATGTTTGACGTTGAAAGTAGCCAGTTGCACAGCACTGCCAGCGGCTGTCTCAGCGATCAGGGCGTCCAAGATTCCAACTTGATGGCTCAAATGGTACGCTGCAAAGTCCTCATAGGCCCGCTCACAATCGACCTGGTCTGGCCAGAATAGTCTTTGGGGATCAAGAGTGCGCTCGACTTTCTGCTGCTCTGCACGGTTACGGCATCCTTGTAGGAGTTCCATTGCGACAACCCCAGGGATACCGATCTCTTCTGGACCAAGGGAATCAAGCCACTCCACTGCAGGTGGATACTTCCTCAAGATATCGACCATAACGTCGGTGTCAAGGAAGATCATTTGTATGCTCGGCGGCGGACATGCTCGGCGTTCCGGCGCAGTTGACGGGCAAATGACAGGCTGTTTTCGACTTCAGGGCGATCGCTCCACAGTCCGACCAAATCAGAGTTTAAGATCTCTTTTGCGGAAAGAGCTTGCAAGCCGGGTTTTTCGAGCCTGGGTGTGGACCGGCGTCTCATAGAGACGATGAAGCTGAGGATCTTGGCCCACTGCCCGGGTGCGAGTTTACGTAATTCCTTGAGGATCTGTTGTTCGGTGGTCTTACGAAAAGCCATAATCAGCGTCTAGTCTACTTGCAGGATTCCTGGCCTGCAAACCGCCCATCGCTGAGCCCACGAAAAGGCTTGCTGCTTCGGGCGGCAAGGCATTTGTGGACATCGCTGCCACTGGACACACGGCCTTGAAATCGCTCGGTTCTGGGACGGTGCATTGCGCACGGTCGCTTCGGCGGGGAGTTTTGCGCCAATACGCAAAGCAGGACGGGAGAGGCTTTGCGCCTTTGCGTCTTGGCGCGAAACCATCCTAGAATGAGGCGAAAAGGAGATAAGCATGCATCGATATCTTGTTTTGATTTTGGCCCTGGCCCTGATCGGATGCGGTGGCGGAGGTGGACCGGCGGACGAGCGAATTTCCGCTGAAGCGATCCTCAAGGACGTTCAGGCTCTTTCATCCGACGACATGCAAGGCCGGGCAGCGGGTACTGCGGGCGAAGACAAGGCGGCGGACTACCTGCAGCAGCGCTTTGAGCAGATCGGCCTGCAGCCCGTGGAGGGCTCTTACACTCAAGGAGTCCGCCTGGTCGGCACCAGGAAGATCGCCGAACAGTCCCGTCTGACCATCACCGGACCTGATGGAAAAGAGCTGGAGTACGTCCCCGACGGCACCCTCACCTACTGGTCGACCTCCCAAAAAGAGGCGGTGGACATCCAGGATGCCCCTTTGGTTTTTGTCGGCTACGGTGTGGAGGCGCCCGAGTACGGCTGGGACGACTTCAAGGGCCAGGACGTGTCGGGCAAGGTGCTGCTTTTCCTCAATGACGATCCCCAGGTGGAAGGCATCTTCGAAGGCGAGCGGCGCACCTACTACGGACGCTGGACC
>JANQFM010000295.1 GCA_028277865.1 Acidobacteriota bacterium | reverse complement strand
ACGGCTGAGATGACACCGCTCAGGCAGATTGCCCGGCACCACGGGCTCAGCTTGATCGAGGATGCCTGCGAGGCTCTTGGCTCGGAATACCGGGGCAGCAAGGCCGGTAGCTGGGGCGATGCTGCCGTTTTTGGGTTTTACGCCAATAAGCCGATCACGACAGGAGAAGGCGGCATGGTGGCCACAGACCGTCAAGACTGGGCTGATTTGTTCCGCTCGCTGCGCAACCAGGGCCGCGATGCCTTCAACGAACGGCTGCAGCATGACCGGTTGGGCTTCAACTACCGGATGGATGCCCTGAGCGCAGCCCTGGGGCTGGCCCAGCTGCGGAGAATCCAGCAACTCCTGGAAAGGCGGGAGAAGGTGGCCCGATGGTACGACGACCTGCTCTCGGGCCTGGGCTGGATCGAGAGGCCTGTAATCGAGCAGGCGGCAAGACGCACCTCCTGGTTTTCATACACGATTCGAATTCGTCCGCCTTTGACCCGGGATGTGGTCTTGCAAGCCTTGGCCCAGCGAAACATCCCCAGCCGAGTCTATTTCCCTCCCATTCATCTGCAGAAACCCTATCGGGAAGCGTTCGGCTACCGTCCAGGTGACTTTCCAAATGCTGAACGAATTGGGGCCACAAGCCTGGCGTTGCCTTTCTCCGGAGTCATGAGCGAAGAACAAGTTGAGTTGGTTTGCCGAGCCCTGAGTCAGATCGGGCGAGGTACTTCACCCTGCCCCTGACAACCTGTCAGTGCGAGGCCTATTAGGCAGCCCAACTCCTGTCCCAGGCTGGGGAATGTCACGTCGAACAGGTTGTGAACGACAAAGGCGATCAGCAATCCTATCCCAGCGCGCGCCCAGGCGTTTCGGAAGAGGGAGAGTTCCCAAGACACCCGGCCGATCCAAATGAGGAATGCCAGCAGCCCGGCCAACCCCAAAACGGCACAAAGCTGGATATAGAGGTTGTGAGAGTGGATCAGCACACCCTTTTCAAAGATCTGCCGGTTTCTCACCACCCACTCCTTGGTGTCAGGAAGACGAGCCCGGGCGGCATCTTCCCACCTGCCCGGGCCAACGCCCAGCAACCAATGCTCTTTCCATATCCAAAAGCCAAAACGAAGGTAGGACAGACGGTTGTTCAGATCACCGTCTGCGATGCTTGTGCCCGAACCCAGGCTGAGAAGGGGGGCGGCTCGTTTCGTCAGAGTGTTGAAGCCTCCCAGCCAAAGCGCCACGAACAGCGCCAACCCGATGATCAGGCCGTGCAGCACCAATGAACGTCCACTGCGCCTCATGAAGCGGCCCGTTGCCGAGTAAGGGCTGCGGAGGAATGCTCGGATGCCATTCCGATACTGCAGCCACCATAGAATCAGCCAGGAAGTCATTAAGCCCAGCAAGGCAGCCCGGGATGCTGAAACCACCATTGCGAGCAATGTGAGCAACGCCAAGTAGCCCCACACCGGCCGGATTCGGCGGCCCGTCGCATTCAGGAAAAACATGACGAAAAAAGGGGAAAGCAGGCCCAAATAGCCGGCGAACTGATTCGGGTTGCTGAAGAAGGAGAAGATTCGTCCCGCCTGAGCATCGGGGAGCTGCGGAAAACCGGTGCTGCAATACAGGAGGGCGGCGCAGGCTAGAGCCCAGCGAGCCAGCTTGAGAGATCCCCCCTCACGGAAGGCATTGAAGGTCAAGAAACAGGAAATCAACCATTCCGAAGCCCGGATGAGGTGGGGAGGCACCTTGTACCACTCGGTATTGACAGCGCCCGACAATGCCACAACAGCCAGAAAGGGCATTCCCCACAGGACCGGACGCCAGTCCAGCGGCCCAGACTGTTGCCGGGCCAGAAAGGCCAGCACCGCTGTGGCCAGGTGCAATTCCGAGAAGGAGACCTGGATCCCTCCCCAGACCGACGCCACACTGTCGATGGAAAGAGTCACGAAGAGGAGTGAAACTCCCCAGGCAGGGTAGCGGTAAACCAGCCAGGCCAGCAGAGCCAGCCACAACGCTGCGATGGGATGGAAGAACCACAGGGCAGCAGCAGCGATTCCCATCCAAGCGGCGATACAAAACCAGCTAATCATGAAAAACTTTCACCCAGAGCAGCAGAGATGGGCAAAGCCAGGGCAGAGGAAACTGTGAAGGCCTTCCAATCAACCCGCTCTTTCCTGCCCTCCCTCGAGCTTCACTCTGTGCGCCTCGGCGCCTCTGCGGGCACCCTCCCGTCGGGATCGAGGACTTCCCGGATCGAATAGTCGTCTTCACGCCGGCTGGAGTAGGCAATCATTTCAGCCAGCAATCCGAAGAACATGAATTGCGCGCCCACGATGGTCAAGAAGATCCCGGCCAGGAAGAGCGGACGCCCTTCGATGTAGGTTCCCATCCACCAAAGCACGGAAAGATAGCCCAAGATGCCAAAACCCGACGCCCCCAGCAAGCCGCCCAAGATCCCGAAGATGTGCAAAGGCTTGCTGCTGTAGCGGGTCAGGGCAACCACGGTGATGAAGTCGAAGAGCCCACCCAGCATGCGGCTGATGCCGTATTTGCTCCTGCCGTGACGGCGCGGGCTGTGCTCGACTTCCACTTCGCCCACCCTGAACCCCCGGTAGCTGGCCAGCACGGGGATATAGCGGTGCATCTCTCCGTAGACCCGGATTTCCTCAATCACACGGCGCCGGTAGGCCTTCATGCCGCAGTTGATGTCGTGGA
>JANQFM010000902.1 GCA_028277865.1 Acidobacteriota bacterium | reverse complement strand
CTTCAAGGGCCGGCAGTGGCCGGCGCCAAGGGCCTTCCATGCCGAACGTGTCGTGGTTGCCGATGCCCAGGCTGTCGGGCAGGCCCAATCCCAAGCTGTGCAGGACGGTGGAACGATGCGAGTAAACGACGCCTTTGGGGCGTCCGGTAGTGCCTGAGGTGTAGCAGAGCCCCAGCGGATCGTGCTCGGCGATGTCGGGATAATCGAAGCCTGAAGGCGCTTCTTTCAGGAGTTGCTCGTAGTCCGGATCCTGGCCCGAGGCGCCTTTTCCTCCGATCGGTGCGACGATCACGCGTTCCGGCCGGATCCGGTCCCGGATGCGATCCAGCAAGGGCAGCAGCACGTCGTCGACGATCACGAAGCGATCATCAGCATGCTGAATGATATAGGCCAGGTCGTCTGGGTGAAGGCGGAGATTGAGGGTGTGCAGCACCCCTCCCGCACAGGGGATGCCGAAGTAGGCTTCCAGGTGCATGAAATGGTTCCACATCAAAGTGCCCACCCGGTCTCCGCGACGCAGCCCCAGCTTTTGCAGGGCTGCAGCCAAGGCTCGGCTGCGCCGGTAAAAGTCGGCGTTGCGGTAGCGATGGATGGATCGGTCAGGCAACCGCGAAACGACCTCCGAGGCACCGAAAAGCCGTCCCGCCCGTTCCAGAATGTGAGGCAAGGTCAATGGGACGTCCATCATGGTGGCTTTCATGGCCTCAAGGGTAGCAGGGAAGAAGACGGGAGTCAGGGGAAGGGAAAGGACGGAAAGGAGGGAAACCGGAGACCGGTGACCGGAAACCGGCAGAAAAGGGACTGAGGGTGGCAATGCTGCTCACTCAGGAGTCGTCAGGAAATAAATGTCGCAATTTGCTTGCTCGGATTTGGGACGGATTCGACCTGAACCGAAACTGAGCGCGATAATCGCATGAAGGGCTGCACACCTGTTCAGTGTGTAGAATTTGCGACTCGCCCAGCGGCGGCCTTTGTGTTATTCCGCCTCTCTCTGTCCCTCTTGGGCCGGAGACCCTGCCAGAAGGTAGCCGGTGGTTGAGCGAAGCGACACCACCGGATCAAAGGCCCGTTTGACGGCGCACCCTGAATGGGTGCAGGAGCGAAGGCACCAACAGGGCGCCGTCAGCCGACCTGCTTGCGAAGGTTATGGCGCGCAGAGCCCGGAATCGACTCCATGAAACCTGCGCGCTTTCTTGTGAGGTTCCCTTTCCTCCTGTTTCCTGTCTCCTTGCTGTGTTGTAAACTCAAATTTTGTTGTGAAGACAGGGAGGCCGTCATGGAGGTGACCCCGGATCTGTTCCGTTCGGTGATGGGGGAGTTTGCCACCGGCGTGACGGTCGTGACGACCCTGTGCAACGGCGGGCAGCCCTACGGCGTGACGGTGAATTCGTTTACATCCCTTTCCCTGCACCCTCCCCTCATCTTGATTTGCCTGGACCGGGAATTGAGCGGTTTGGAGCATTTCGAGCGGGTCGGCCGCTTCGGGGTCAACATCCTCTCTGAGGAGCAAGCCGAGGAGTCGGCCTTCTTTGCCCAGCATGGCTCCAACCGTTCGGGCTTCTCCTACGTCCAAGGAAAAGAGGGGCTGCCCCTGCTGGAAGGCTGCCTGGCTTGCCTGGCCTGCCAGGTGGTCGATACCTACCCGGCGGGAGACCACGTCATCCTCATCGGCCGAGTGACCTGGGCCGAGCACCGCAGCAAGCCCGGCAAGCCCCTGGTTTTCTATGCTGGGCGCTACACCAGCCTGGCAGAATGAAGTGAAACAATTGCTCGGCTTTCTCGTGTATTCTGGCATCGAACAATGGGAAGGAGCGGGAGAGGATGTCCATCGAGATAGGATCTCAAATCGGCCCTTATGAGATTCTTTCGACCGTCGGCGCCGGCGGAATGGGCGAGGTCTACCGGGCGCTCGACTCCCGCCTGGACCGTGAAGTGGCCATCAAAGTGCTGCCCCGCCGCATGGCTCAGGACGCCGATGCCCGCACCCGCTTTGAGCGCGAAGCGCAAGCAGTTGCCGCCCTGACGCATCCCAACATCCTGTCCATCTTCGATGTCGGCTTTCTTGAAGATTCCCCCTATTACGTCACCGAGCTGCTGGAGGGCGAAACGCTGCGCAGCCGGCTCTCCTCCCAGCCCAAGATCCCCTGGCAGAAGGCCGTTGAAATCGGCATCCAGCTAGCCGAGGGATTGGCTTCCGCCCACAATAAGAAGATCATCCACCGCGATCTCAAGCCGGAAAACGTCTTCCTCACCAGCGACGGACGGATCAAGATCCTCGATTTCGGCCTGGCACGGGTGGACCGCCCTTCCGAAGTGAGCGAGCATTCATCGGCGCCCACCGCCATTTCACACACCGAGCCGGGGACCGTCCTGGGGACGGTGGGCTACATGTCGCCGGAACAGGTGCGCGGCTTGCCCGCCGACGAGCGCAGCGACATCTTCTCGTTGGGCTGCCTGCTTTACGAGATGGTGACCGGCAGCCGTGCCTTCACAGGCGAAACGGCCAGCGACATCATGGCGGCCATCCTGCGCGACGAAGTCCGAAATGCCTCCGATTCGGGGGTGGCCGTTCCTTTTCAAATGGAATGGATCATCGAAACCTGCCTCAAGAAAGATCCTCAAGACCGCTTCCAAAGCGCTCGCGACCTGAGGGCGGAGTTGCGTTCCGTGCAAGGCAGCGGGGAATCCCTCTATTTCCGGCCTCCCCGACCCTCCAAATCCGAGCCCAGGCGCTCCGCCTGGCCTTGGATGCCGGTTGCTGCAATGTTGCTCGTCTTGCTGACGGCAGCGGTCGCATGGCAAGTCCTGGACCGCTCCGACAGCCAGCAGGCTCTTTCTGAGCAGGAGGTGCCTCAACCAATCCGCTCGCTGGCTGTGCTGCCCTTCGACATCGGTGCAGCCGATCCTCATGTGGAGCACCTCAGCGATGAGGTGGCTGAAGGGATCATCAACCGCCTCTCGGGCCTCCAAGATCTGCAGATCATGGCCTGGAGTACAGTCGAAAGGTACAAAGATGCGGACCCTATGCAGGCCGGACGCGACTTGAGAGTCGACGCGGTTTTGACGGGGCGGGTCAGCATCAAGGACGAGATGGTCAGCGTGCAAACCAGCCTGATCGACTCCCGGCGCGGCTTTCAAGTCTGGGGAGAGCGCTTCGAGCACCCCTTCCTCAAGGCCGCCGAATTCCAGGAGCAAGTGGCCCGCCAAATCGCCGACCGGCTGGGGCTGGACTTGCCGTCGGCCGAAGGGTTCGAGATGGCCAAATGGGAGGCAGACGACCCCGAGGCCATGAAGCTTTACCTGCAAGGCCGCGATTACAAGCGAAAGCAGAAGGAAATCGAGAGGGAAACCCGCAAGCTCTCCCCGCCGCCTGAGCCGCAACCCGGCCAAGAATCGGAAGAAGCGGAGCAAGAGGACGCCCAATTCGAAGAGCAGTTGATTCGAGAGGAGCTGCAGCAGAAGGCCGAGATCTGGCAGGCCCAGGTCGAGTCATTTCAGAAGGCGCTGGACATCGACCAAGGATTCATCATGGCCCAAAAGAACTTGGCCGAAAGCCTGGCCGAGGCCGGCGTGAGCGGGATTGTGGCGCCCGAGGACGTCATGCCCCAGGCCAAGGAGGCTGCCGCCCGCTTGAAGCAACTGAACAAGTCTTCCGAAGCCGCCTACGTGATCCTGGGAACCGTCCATTCCCGGTTTGACCGCGATTGGGCCAAAGCCGGCGAGTCACTGCGGTCGGCTGTGAAGATGAAGCCTCGCTCGGCCGCAGTCCGCCATCGCTATGCCATGGACTACCTGGTGCCGACGGGACGCTTGGAAGAGGCTTTAGAGCAGATGCGCCGCGCCTCCAAACTGAAGCCCGAGAATGCGGCTTTGCAAACCGACCTGGGGCGAGTGCTCTACTATTCGCGGCGCTATGAGGAAGCCATCGATTTGCTGGAGGATGTCGTTGATCAAACGGGAGGCGCACGTCCATGCCACTTCTTGGCTTTATCGCACCTGAAGGCGGGCGACCACGACAGCGGCCTGGAGGTCCTGAAAGACTTGATGGAGGATGCCAACGACGGAGACGCTCACCTGACGCGAGCCGAGCGGAGGCAAACCACAGCCCTTTTGGGGTTGGCCTACGGGATGGCCGGCGAGACCGACAAGGCGCGCCACATCCTGGCGCGCTTGCGGCGAACGGTTCAGGAATGGTCGACGAATTGGAAGCTCTCAACCGGCCGGCGAATCCCTCCGCCCCCCCCAGGCGCCATTGCCCCGCCCCGTCCCCCAGCGCCGGCGACGCAGCCCGGCTCCATCACCTCCGAAACCGGTCGGAGGCCGCCTCGCGAACGCGGTCGCCCTCGACGGGCCGATTATTTCCGGTCGGTGACTTTTCATCCTCAATCGAACTGGCCTTACTGGCTGGCCCACGTCCACCTCGGCCTGGGCGAGCACGACCAAGCTCTCCACCTGCTGCGCAAAACCGTGGAAAGCCGCGTCGGAGAGGTCATTTACCTCAAAGCCGACCCCATCTTCGATCCCTTGCGTTCCGATGCCCGCTTTCAAAAACTGCTTCAGATGCTGAATCTGGATTCGAGCTAAGCTAGTGGGGCAGCGCCTCAGACCAGAGATGGGAAGCCACAGAAACACTAAGGGTTCGTCCAGTAATAAGTGGCGCATTCTCGCATCTCATCTTCGGGCCATCTTCGACCTGTCCTCAGTCGCAAAATCCTCAAGATAGGCCCGGCTAT
>JANQFM010000865.1 GCA_028277865.1 Acidobacteriota bacterium | reverse complement strand
TTTATTCAGGTGGGCACTTTACCAGGTTCTACTGTATCTGAATTTTTTCCTCAAAACACGGAGAGGACTGCCCCAGCCGCATCCCCCTTTCCTTCGCTCAGCAACGGCTCTGGTTCCTGGATCGGATGGAGCCCGGCAACGCCTTCTTCAACATCCCTGGCGGCCTTCGGCTGAAGGGGGAGTTGGACCTCGCGGCCCTGCAATCGGCCCTCGACCGAATCGTCCAGCGCCACGAGACCCTGCGCACCCGCTTTCCTTCCCAAGACGGCCGTCCCATTCAGGCCATCGACAAGCCAGTCCCGCTCCCGATTCCTGTCATCGACCTGAGTAGCTGCAGCCCGTCTCTGAGGGAGGCGGAACTGAGGCGTTTGCAGGCTGAGGAGGCGGTGCAGCCATTCGATCTTGCGCGAGGACCACTGCTGAGGGTGAGGGTGGTGCTGATGGCTGGCCAGTTGTCAGTTGGCAGTCGGCAGTTGTCAGATGGGAGGGGGACGGGGGAACCCGGAGCCCGGAACCCGGAACCTGCAACCCGGAACTTGAAGCCCTCTGCTCCCCTATCTGAACTGACAACTGCGAACTGCCAACTGACAACTGTCCTCCTCCTCACCATGCACCACATCATCTCGGACGGCTGGTCGATGGGAATCTTGGTCAGGGAGCTGGCTGATGGGTATCAGAGGAGTCAGGAGTCCGGATTCAGGAGTCCAGAAGATCCGCGATCTGCCAACTGCCAACTGCCAACTGCCGACTGTCAACTGCCCCATCTGCCCATCCAGTACGCCGACTACGCCATTTGGCAGCGCAAGTGGTTGAGGGGCCAAGCTTTGCGGGTGCAGTTGGACTACTGGAAACAAGCCCTGCAGGGATCTGAGGTGCTCGATCTGCCCACCGACCGACCGCATCCGGCTCGTCCCGATCATCGGGGAGCCGTGGAGGGTTTTGCATGGCCGGAGAGCTGGACAGATTCGCTGCGCAGCCTGGCCCGGCGCCAGGACGCCACTTTGTTCATGGTTGTCACGGCGCTGCTGCAAGTGTTGCTGGGACGCTTGTCCGGGCAGCAGGACGTCAGTCTGGGCAGCCCCATCGCCAACCGCAACCGGTCCGAAACGGAGAACCTGATCGGATTCTTCCTCAACACGCTGGTGCTGCGCTCGCGCTTCGGGGACAACCCCACCTTCAGCCGCCTGCTGGAACGGGTTCGCCAAACGGCCCTGGATGGCTACGCCCATCAGGACGTCCCTTTCGAACAGGTCGTCGACGCTCTCCAGCCCGAACGCTCCGTGCAGCGGACGCCTCTTTTCCAAGTGCTGCTCATCTTGCAGAACACTCCCGAGGAAGAGCTGCATTTGCCGGGGCTGGAAGTGTCAGTCACGGGTCCGGAGACAGCCGCCGCCAAATTCGACCTGACCTTCATGCTCAGCGAAGAAGGTGGAGGGCTGAGCGGGACAGTGATCTACCGGGCTGGGCTTTTCGATGCCTGCACTGTGCAGCGTTTGCTCAAGCACTTCGGCTTGCTGGCCGGGGTGGTTTTGGACGATCCTGGGCAAAAAGTGCTGGATCTGCCGCTCATGGATGCTGCCCAATGTCAGCAAGTCCTCAGCGAGTGGAGCCTTGAATCGAGCACCGTTTCGCGGGCGGCACTGCTTCACGGGTGGTTCGAAGAGCATTCCAGGCAGACGCCCGACCGGGTGGCGCTGAACGGAGCGACGACGGGGATCCAGCTGTCATACCGGAAGCTGGACCGCTTGGCCGAGCGGATGGCTTGCCTGCTGCGTGGCAGAGGTGCCGGTCCCGAAGTGGTGGCGGGATTGTGCCTGCCTCGCTCGCCGCAGATGGTTTCGGCGCTGCTGGCCGTCTTGAAGTCGGGTTCGGCATTCTTGGCTTTGGACCCGGATCAGCCGGATGTCCGCCTGGCTCAGCTGATCCAGGAGTCGCGCATGCGCCTGCTGCTGACTCACTCCGGCAGGCGGCAACGCCTTGAGGCTTTAGCGGGGCCGGGGCTTCAAATATTCTGCCTGGACCGGCTTACCGATGGGCCGGATCTCGCACAAAACGGCGTCTGCGTGGCTGTGCCCGAAAACCTGGCCTACATCACCTACACCTCCGGGTCGACCGGAAAGCCCAAGGGCATCTGCACTCTGCACCGCTCGGCGGCGCATTACCTGAAAGACCTAGCGGCTATCAACCGGTTGGAGGGCAGCGACGTGATGCTCCAGATGGCCTCCCTCACCTTCGACGCAGCCATCAAGGATTTGATGGGGACGCTCAGCGCCGGCGCACGGTTGGTGGTGCCCCAAGATGATCAGGTCCGCGACCCGGAGATCGTGCTGCGGCTGATGCAGCGCCATCAAATTTCGCGAATCCTGAGCATTGTCCCCACGGTGCTAAGAGCCTTACTTAATGCTTTGGGAGCGCCCGCATCTTGCGGGCTTTCGGTCTC
>JANQFM010000291.1 GCA_028277865.1 Acidobacteriota bacterium | reverse complement strand
TCTTGCGTCCTCTGCGGTATTCCCCTCCCCCTCAGTACTCCTCCTCCAAGTCATCGAAGTGCGTCAGGCGGCGGAACTCCTTGTAGCGCAGGCCGACTTCGGTGAAGGTCAGCTCCTTGAGCCGGTTGAGCGAGAATTTCTCGACGTTGAAGCTGGCCATGACCGATCCGAAGATGATGGCCTGGCGCATGGCTCGTGTGTCCTGACGGTCGACTCCGGCCAGGTAGCCCACGAACCCGCCCGCGAAGGAATCGCCGGCGCCGGTGGGGTCGAAGACCTCTTCCAGGGGGTATCCGGGCACTCCGAAGGCGCTCAGCTCCGGGTCGGGGGAGTTCTTCTGAAACATCAGTACGCCGTACTCCCCCCGCTTGATGACCAGAGTGTGAGGGCCCCAGGAGAGGATCTTGCGGGCCGCCTTCACCAGGTTGGGCTCCTGCGCCAGTTGGCGCGTCTCGGCATCGTTGATGACCAGCACGTTGACCAGGGCCAGGGTCTGCTTGAGCGACTTGTAGGTGCCCGAGATCCAGAAGTTCATGGTGTCCAAGACGATCAGCTTGGGGGATTTGACCTGGGAGAGGACCTGACGCTGCAGGGCCGGGTCGATGTTGCCCAAAAAGACATAGTCGCAATCGCGGTGAGCTTCAGGGATCTGAGGATGAAAGTCGGCGAAGACGTTGAGCTGGGTATCGAGCGTCTCGGCGTCGTTGAGATCGTATCCGTAGCGCCCGCTCCAGCGGAAGGTCTTGCCGTCGACGCGCTGCAGGCCTGTCAGGTCGATGTTGCGGGATTGGAAGAGTTTCAGGTCGTCCTGGCTGAAGTCGCCTCCCACACAGGCCACCAGCTTGACTTCGGCGAAAAAGCTGGCCGCCACGCTGAAGAAGGTGGCCGAGCCCCCCAAAGCATGGTCGACCTTGCCGAAAGGGGTCTCGACCGAGTCATAGGCGACTGAGCCGACTACTAGGATGGATGCCATATGTTAAACCTCGGCGCTCGGGGAGCCCGCGAAAGGAGGCGGGGATCTCACGAGAATCTTTCATGCATTTTTATCGGCGTTCGGGCCATTTGTTCGCAAGCTCATTAAGCCGCTTCGCTCGAAACGCGGGCCTCCCTATTTCAAGTATTTGCCTATGATTAAATCCAGCTTGACTTTGGCTGCTTCAGGGATGGCCTTATGTTGGGTGATGAGGGCGTCCTTGAGGGCGTGCCGACAAGGGCAGTCGTAATCGCCCTTCATGCGCCTCACCGCGGCACGGACCAGCTTTTGGGCGTTTTGGCTGTTCTTGGTGAGGTATCGGATGATGTCTTCCACCGACACGTCATCGTGCCCTTCGTGCCAACAGTCATAGTCGGTCACCATGGCGATGGTCAGGTAGCAGATTTCCGCTTCGCGGGCCAGCTTGGCCTCCTGGAGGTTGGTCATACCGATCAAGGAAGCGCCCCAGCTGCGGTAAAGATCCGACTCGGCGCGGGTCGAAAAGGCCGGACCCTCCATGCAGACGTAGGTTCCGCCCCGGTGGATGGGCAGGTAGATTTCCTGGGCTGCCGCCTCCACCAGATCGGCCAGGCCTTTGCAGACCGGATCGGCAAAGCTGATGTGGGCCACCGCCCCGTCCCCGAAAAAAGTGGAGGCCCGCTGGCGGGTGCGGTCGATGAACTGGTCGGGCAACACGAAGTCCATGGGGGCGTGCTTTTCCTTGAGGGATCCCACTGCGCTGGCCGAAAGGATGCGGGTCACGCCCAGTTTCTTGAATCCCCAGATGTTGGCCCGAAAGTTGATTTCAGTGGGGGTGATACGGTGGCCGCGCCCGTGACGGGCCAAAAAGGCCACGTTGTGCCCTTCCAGCGTTCCCAGAATGTAATGGTCGCTGGGCACCCCGAAAGGAGTGTTCAGGTAGACTTCCTGGACTTCTTCCAACCCCTCCATATCGTAAAGCCCGCTGCCGCCGACAATCCCGATCGATGCCTTCATCCTCTATCCTCCGCAAGCCGGAAACCGGAGACCGGTAACCGGCAGAGGGGAAACCCAGCCTGTGGATCCCCCAGTTTGGGAAGGGGGGTGACAGATAAGCCCCCGAGTGCTTGGAATCTCTCGTTTCACTTTCTTTCTGCCGGTCTCCGGTTTCCGGTCTCCGGCCTCCGATCCCCAAACAGCTCCACTTCCTCCACCCGACAGCGCCCCTTCTCTTCCCTGAGCACCCCCGTCACCTTCTCCGGATCGTGCTCGAAAAAGATGACCCAGTCCTCCTGCACAGCCTGGCGGTAGATTCGCTGGCGGGTGCGCAGGGTCGTTACGGGGTACAGATCATAGCCCATGATCCAGGGCAGTGGAACGTGGGCCTGGGTGGGGCACAGGTCGCCGATGTAAAAAAGCGACTTTCCCTGCGAGCGGACCAGAACCGACTGATGGCCGGCCGTGTGGCCTGGAGTGTGCAGCAATCGGACCCCCGCAACCACTTCCTCTTCGTCGTCCACCAGCTGAAGCTGGCCCGAGGCTTCCAGCGGCCGCCAGTTGCGTGGATCGTAGCTGGTGGCGTTGCGCTGGTGGGTGTGGGTAGCCTCGTGGTGCTCTTCGCGGCGCACCAGGTAAACGGCATTGGGAAAGGCGGCCCTTGCGGTATCCCCCACCAGCAGGGTGTTGGTTCCGCAATGATCGAAGTGCAAGTGGGTGTTGATGACGATGTCTACGTCCTCGGCAGCGACCCCACAGGAGGCCAGCTGCAGCAAAAGCTCCGAGGTGTGCTCGATGCGATAGATGCGGGCCTGCTTGGGGTTGAACTTGTGCCCGCATCCGGTGTCGACCAGGATGGTTTTTCCAGCCCCCCGGATGAGTAGGCAATTGGTGCCCAGCCGGATTCGGTTTTGCTCGTCGCAAGGGGTGGTGCGGTTCCAGAGGGCTTTGGGGACCACTCCGAACATGGCGCCCCCGTCCAGCCACAGGCTGCCGTCGGAAATGCAGTCGATCTGAAAGGAGCCCCATTTCATCCGGCTGCCTCTTGGGGGGACGGTGAACCGGGCTGGCACAATTCGATCAGCACTCCCCCGGTGGAGTAGGGATGGATGAAGGCGATCAGGGCGCCCTCGGCGCCGGTGCGGGGCTCTTCGTCGATCAGCTTGATGTTGGCTTGCTTGAGCTTTTCCAGCATGCCCTGAATGTCATCGACCTCGAAGGTGATGTGATGAATGCCCTCGCCCCGTTTGTTGATGAAGCGGGCCACCGGGGAACTCTCATCCAGGGGCTCGATCAATTCCACGGCCGAATCACCCACCTTCATCATGGCCACTTGGACGTTTTGGTCTTCGACCACCTCCATGGTGTCCATTTCCAGGCCAAGCAGCCGGTAAAAATCGGCCGTCACGCCGATGGATTCGGTGGCGATGCCGACGTGGGCTATTTTCTTGATCATGGCTTCTTCTCCCCGATTCCGGACGGACCCAGCAAGCGATCCATGATGGTATACGGATCCAGCTCGCGAGTCATCATCTTTTCGGCGTAACGATCGATCTCTCCTTCGGGCAGAGAGTCCAGAATCTGCCTGGTCAGGCGTTCGCGCAGCCTGTCAAGCAGCAATTGCCGGTAAAGGCGCAGCATGCGATGCCGGCTGTCGCCGGAAGGGCTCTGGGGACGGCGCCGCAGGCCCTCGACAGCGCGGCCCAGTTCCCGGATGCCCTGGCACTGAGTGGCCACAGTCCGAAGCAGGGGCGGCTTCCAGCCGTCCTGGCGCGGCGAAAGGGAGAAATAGGCTCGAAGTTCGGCTTCGGCCTTGTCCACCCCTTCCCGGTCGGCCTTGTTGATGGCGAAGATGTCGCCGATCTCCATGATGCCGGCCTTGGCAGCCTGGACGTCGTCCCCCAAGCCGGGAACCAGCACCACCAGGGTGGCGTGGGCGGCTCGGGCGATGTCGACTTCGTCCTGTCCCACCCCCACCGTTTCGACAATGAGGATATCAAAGCCCGCCGCATCCAGGACAATAAGAGCTTCCTGGACAGCCGAAGAAAGTCCTCCCAGCCTGCCTCGTGTGGCCATGCTGCGGATGTAGACTCCGGGATCGGTGGCCAGCCGCTGCATGCGCACCCGATCCCCCAGGATGGCGCCGCCGGAAAAGGGAGAAGTGGGGTCCACGGCGATGATTCCCACCCTTGTTCCCTTGTGTCGATAATGGCGGGCCAGGCAATCGACCAGGGTGCTCTTGCCCACCCCCGGACTGCCGGTCACACCCAGGATGAAGGCTTTGCCCGAATGAACGAAGAGCCGGCGCAGGATTTCGATCGTGGAAGGGCCGTATTCATTTTCGACCAGGGAGAGCGTGCGGGCGATGGCGCGCACGTCGCCTTGGAGGATCCTCTGCACCATCTGCGCATTCTCGCTCTCCCCACTCATGGCGCTGGAACTCTAACACGGCAGGAAAGGGTTTCGCGCAAAGACGCAAGGCACGCA